>NZ_LQXP01000010.1:0-99151 GCF_003268405.1 Acinetobacter sp. CFCC 11171
TGTGGGACCACCTCTATCGATGGTTTTCCATTTAGTACCATGCAATGGATCCGCAGCCAAAGCTAAGCTAGACACCAGTGACAAACCGATTAGGCTAAGAGTTGTTTTTATCATTTTAGAACCTCTATTGAACATAGTAAGAGATGTGCATTCCTGATCTTCCAAAAGGTGGATACACAAGACTTGGAAAATTACAAAGCATCAGCCTTGCTGTCTTCAAAGGCTATATTCACAAAAAAATAAGTATATATTGTGGATTTTATATACTGATTTTGAATATCTAGAATCTGGATCGTGTAGAAAAATAGAATAAATGTTGAGCTTTGTTTATAACATTTGGGGTTTGTATCACTTTTATAAATATCAAACGCAGTTTGAATTAAAAGAATGGGAGCTACAATCCGTAAAAAAGTAGGAGCTAATAGGCTCATTTAAGCTTTCATTTTTTATTGTAATCATGGTGAATTAGATTAATTTGATTTGAAGAAATACCGCTTAAGAGCTATGTATAGTATTCATATTTTAGAATTAAATAAAATCATTTCATTCATAGATTAGAACTCGTTAAGCTTGTGCTATGAATAATACGAAAATGCGGCTTGATCACTGAAATTGATTAAGTGTGTATAGGAATAACGATGAAAAATTTTAACAACAAAGTCGCAGCCATTACTGGAGCAGGTTCAGGTATTGGGCAGCAGTTAGCCATTCAACTGGCTCAATCAGGTGCGAATCTAGCATTAAGTGATCGGAACCTTGACGGTCTTGCACAAACGTCTGAAATGATTAAGCACACCGGTGTGAAAATAACTCAGACCCAGTTAGATGTATCTGATCGTGCCGCTGTCGAGCAATGGGCGACTGCAACCCAAGCTGAATTTGGTCAGGTCAATTTGATCTTTAATAATGCGGGTGTCGCGCTAGCCAGTACAGTAGAAGGTATGCATTATGATGAAATTGAGTGGATTATGAATATCAATTTCTGGGGGGTGGTATATGGGACAAAAGCATTTTTACCGTATTTAAAACAAAGTGGTGATGGACATATTGTGAATATTTCCAGCTTATTTGGTTTGACAGCTCAACCGACTCAAAGTGCCTATAATGCAACTAAGTTTGCAGTCCGTGGTTTTACAGAATCTTTACGTCAAGAATTAGATTTGGAAAATGTCGGAGTGAGCGCTACCTGCGTGCATCCGGGTGGAATTCGAACCAATATTGCAAATAGCGCACGTATGAGTGACAGTATTCGCGCGTTGGGTATGAATCCAGATAGAGCCACGAAAGCCTTTAATAAAGTGCTGAAAACACCGCCTGAAGTTGCAGCAAAAGTGATTTTAGATGCAGTGAAACAGAATAAACGTCGTGTTTTAATCGGCAATGACGCCAAAATCATTGATTTAATTCAGCGGATTGCACCTACACGCTATGCCCAAGCCATAGATCTGCTCAGTGGTAAGAAAAAACGTAAATAATTCAAAGATAAGTAAAAAAGGGATGATGCAACATGATCCTTTTTTTTGATTCTGTATTGTCAAAATATTTATTTGAAAATGTATTTCTAATATGAATTTAGCAGTATTAAAGAAGATGCACTTTTGAAATCACAAAAATTTAGCATGAGTTCAATTGATTAAAAATTTTGAACTATTTAGAAGTAAAATATGAGAAAAAATGATATTTAAATAAAAAATGAACACTTCACCACAAAATATAAGACTATTTTAGCTTGCTAACGGAATTGTATTAAAAACGTCCTAAGGATTGGACTACACAGGTGACTTAAATGGAATTAAGACATTTAAAATATTTTGTCATGGTTGCACAAGAACTTAATTTTAGCCAAGCGGCCTTAAAACTTTATACGGCTCAGCCTTCTCTTAGCCAACAAATCAAAGACCTCGAAGAGTTTATTGGCGTACAGTTATTTATTCGCTCTAAACGTAAAGTTGAACTGACCGATGAAGGAATTGTTTTTTTGGAACATGCCAAAAATATTTTGGAATGTGCCGATAAAGCAGTAGCGATGACGCGCCAAGTCAAAAAAGCCAAAGACCAAAAAATCACCATAGGCTTTGTACCAGTTGCAGAAATGAAAATTTTCCCTTTTATTATTCCGAAACTCACAGAGATGTTTCCTGACTTAAAGGTTGAACTTTTAAGCTTAAATGACACTCAAATCATCAGTGATTTACATAATGGACGTATTGATATCGCCATTTCTAGGGCAGATGTTAATAACCATGAAATTTCGAGCCAGTTGATATTTGAAGAGCCTTTGATTTTCTTGATGAATAATCAGCATCCATTTGCAAATCAAAATAAAATATCAGTCAAATCTTTAGAAGAAATAGATTTTATTATTCCGGCTGAGGAAGTGTCGTCAGTTTTGCATCATAAGATTTTAAAATTTGCAGAAGACAAAAAGATCAACTTAAAAATCATCCAACGCGCCAGTAATATTTTATTCAACATTAATTCAATCAATATCACACAGTCGTGTACGATTTTACCGAGTTATATTGCAGATATTGCTTATGAAAATATTATTGTCAAAAAGTTAGATACGGATCTTCCAACAATCAACTTATATATGAGTAAGCGCAGTACAAATACATCACCTAGTGTGCAAGCATTTATAAATTTAATTAACGATTTTTTTCATTTGAAGTTTGATTGAAGTATATCATTTAGTTAATTGATTCTGTTTAATAAATGATCTTCTTAGGGGGGTAAAAACCTTTAGATTTACGCTGATGATAAAGTTTATGTTGGTTCAAATTAGATGGTTTTTTTAAACTAAGGCTAGGTGGCGATTACTTCATCATAAAAATTGAATCTGTGCGTTGCTATGCTTATTTGCCTAAAGGGTTCACTGGATTGCCAAAGTTGCAGAGCTTTTATTGACTGCTGTGGGATTAGATGCGCAAGAAGCTTTTGAAATCGCTCATCGAGAGTTGCCTGAATTAATCTACAACTAAATGAAAGCATTTAGTTGTAGATTAAACAAAGAAGATGTAACTTTCCATCTTCTTTGTAGTAGTAATGCTTTTGGATATTATGAACTTTTAGAATCTTGAGCCGTTGTCATCGGCGCTTGTGTAGTTACACGTTTGGTCAAAATGACATGTGCCGCGACACCGATACAAATCCCCCAAAATACTGAGCTTAGCCCTAAAAAATGCATACCTGAGGCTGTCGCTAAAAAAGTGATCAGCGCTGCATCACGGTTGGCCTCATTTTTCATCGCAACCGACATATTTGTCCCAATCGCACCTAATAACGCTAAACCTGCAAGTGCAGCGACCAACTCTTTAGGTAATAGGCTAAATAACATGACAATGCTGCCTGCAAATAAGCCGCCTAAAATATAAAAAATACCATTGGCAATACCGGCTATATAGCGTTTTTCTTTAAGTTCATGTGCATCTTTGCCCATACACATGGCTGCGGTGATAGACGCTAAAACAATAGTAATGCCTCCGACACATGCGACAACGAGCGAGGCAATACTGGTCGCTGTGATAATGGGTTTAGCTGGTGTGTCATATCCACTGAGTTTCATGATCGCCATCCCCGGAAGGAATTGACCACTCAGACTGACTAAGATTAAGGGAATCGCCAAATTTAAAGTTGAGTTCCAAGTCCAAATTGGGGCAATAAACTGTGGTATAGCGAGTTGAAAATTCACATCAACAGGATTAATTTTTCCTAATGAAAAACTCAAAACGACTCCAGTCAGTAAGACCCAAATCATCGCGTAGCGTGGCGATAGTCTTTTCGAAAAAAGAAAGACCAATAACATGCCAAAGACAATGATCGGCATACTATCTGTAGCAGTGAACAGTCCAAGCCCAAACTGAAATAAAATACCTGCCATCATTCCCGCAGCGACATCTTGAGGAATCCATTTTAGGAGTTTGTCAAAATAGCCGGTGATTCCAATCAAAAAAATAACAATAGCAGACGTGATATAAGCCGCTATGGCTTCATTTAGCGAAATATTCGGAAAGAGGGTGACTAAAAGAGCCGTACCGGGCGCTGACCACGCGGTAATCACCGGGGTTTTATATTTAATAGAGAGATAAATACCCGCCAGTGCTGCGCCAATAGAAATCCCCCAAATCCATGAAATCATCATGGCTGGGGAGACTTGGGCTTTTTGTGCGGCTTGGAAAAAAATAATCAGTGGACCTGAATAGGAGATCAGCACGGCTAAAAATCCTGCAACCGTCGCTGAGATCGACCAATCTTCTTTTAATGTTTTTAACAGGGGTGCCATCGCTTTTGCCTCCATGCGACTATGTCAATGAGCCTGTTGAATTTAACCAATGATTTTTAGAGATTAACCTTGATCTCCACCACCAACAGGGACGACTGTTCCTGTCATATAAGATGAATCATCGGATGCCAAAAATAAGATGGCATTGACTTGTTCCTGAATTGTGCCATAGCGGCCTAAGAATGTGCGGTCAATGGTTTGATCGACCACGTCTTGCATCCATTGTTTTTCATGATCTGACAATGGGTTGGCGTTTCTAGGTACTTTTCGTGGTGGTGCTTCTGTGCCACCTGTGGCTACGGCATTGACTCGAATACCATCTTTTGCATGCTCAAAAGCGAGTGCAGCGGTTAAGCCATTGACCCCACCTTTTGACGCTGAATATGGCACACGGTTAATACCACGGGTTGCAATAGAAGATACATTCACAATCGTCCCTTGCTGATTTTTAATCATTTCAGGTAACACGGCTCGGCAGCACCACATAGTTGGAAATAATGAACGATTAACTTCCTTAATGATTTCTTCTTCTGAAAACTCTTGGAAGGGCTTCATCCAAATCGCACCTCCGACGTTATTGATCAAGATATCAATTCGGCCATATTTTTTAATGGCTTGGGTAGCAACTAATTGAGCGCCTGAATATGTTTCAAGATTGGCTTTAATAATAATGGCATCGCCATTATGGGCTTGAATATCGTTCAGCGTATCTTCAACAAAATCTGAAAGATCTGCCAATACCACTTGAGCGCCTTCTCGGGCCACTTGTAGTGCGACTCCACGACCGATACCTTGAGCGGCACCGGTTACAATCACAACTTTATTGCTAAATCTGGCTTGTTCTGACATTAAACTATTCTCCCTTAATTCGCTGAGAATTTTTCAAACAAGAAGTTTGCAGGTTTAACGCCTTCTGTATCTAACCAGCCACGTACAGCTTCAACCATCGGCACAGGACCACAGAGATAAATATCTACATCGCCGTTGTTTAACCAATCTTTTTCAACATGACTGGTCACATAGCCTTTACGTTCATGCTGTGACTCAGGGTGAGCGACCACAGTACGGTATTCGAACCAAGGGAGTTTGCTTTGTAATTCATCGAGCTTGTCTTTTGCCACGATGTCAAAGTCATTGGTTACGCCAAATACAAGACGAACAGGTTGTTCAGAACCTTTTTCTTCAAGCACTTGTAACATGGACATAAACGGCGCAATACCTGTACCACCTGCAAGCATGACCACAGGGCGGACGACATTACGCAGATAAAAACTACCAAAAGGACCTTTGAAGGTCATTTTGTCGCCGGCTTTCGCATCGGCACTCAGGAAGGTACTCATTTTTCCTTCAGGGACATTACGAACCACGAAGCCTGTTAAACGATTGCCCGGCTTTGAACTAAACGAATACGAACGAGTTTCTTCAGTCCCCGGAATGCCGACATTGACGTATTGACCTGCCAAGAAGTTAATGTCAGGTTGATCTTCGTCCAGTTGAATATCAAAGGTAATCGTAGAATCCGACATATTTTCAACACGAGACAATGTGCCTTGAAACTCATGAATTTCAGTTTTACACACGTCAGATGATGCACTGATTTGGAAAACAGCATCTGAACTTGGACGACATTGGCAAGCTAAAATATAACCTTGCTCAGCTTCTTCGGGGGTTAAAGCGTCTTCGATATAAGATTCTTCAGGCATGTCGTAAGTTCCCGACTCACAAAATGCACGGCATGTCCCACATGCGCCATCACGGCAATCTAGAGGGATATTGATTTTTTGACGATAGGCTGCGTCGGATAGGGTTTCACCTTGAGCAACACTAATAAAACGAGTAACGCCATCTTCAAATTGAAGTGCAACATTATGGTTTGACATGGCTGAATATCCTTTTGAAAATCTGGTATAACGTGTCCTTTCAGCCAAATATCCTTCTGGCTGAAAGTAAAACCTTGCTTAGTGAAATAAGCTTTTAGAGGTGATAAATATCAATAACTTGGTTGATATAATCGTTTTTCAGAACAACATATTTGCTGAGGATTTTTGGCTGCTCACCTGAAAAATCAATTTCATAACGTGACATGCCAAAGTAGCTATAGTTGGTTTTGTAGCGGAAACTTAAGGTGTTCCAGTTAAAACGCACCGTCACTTTGTCGCCATCACGTTCAATAATCTCGACGTTATTAATGTTGTGGCTGGTTCGGGTATCTGGCATCGTGGCAGATGAACGCTCAGTTTTAATGCGGAAGACACGGTCTTCTAAACCTTGACGGTCTGGATAATAAATCAAAGAAATCTCAGACAGAGGATCTTCCGTTAGGCGGTCATCGTCATCCCAAGCAGGCATCCAAAATGATGCAGATGGGGCATAGCACGCTAGCCATTCATCCCACTTTTCATCATCTAAAAAACGCGCTTCGCGGTAGAGGAACTGAGATACAGCTTCAATGCTTACGCTGTCTAAATGTGCAGTTGCATTCATGCGACATCTCCTTGTTCATTTGCGACTTGTTCTGCCAATTCTTTTTCTTCAGCGATGGCATGTTTCATGGTTTTTAACCAATATTGATGCTGAGCAAGGTAAAGACCTTCATCTTCGGTTTTGATGCCACTTAATAGTGGTTTTAAACCAATTTCATTGGCTGCATCATCCGGTCCATGAATCCAGTGTTTTGAACCACGGCACATGTCGTTCCATTCCAGCTCAATCCCTGCATAACCTGCTTGGCAGGCACGGAATTCTTCTAAGTCGTCAGGTGTTGCCATGCCTGAAGCATTAAAGAAGTCTTCATATTGACGAATACGACGTGTACGTGCTTCTGGCTCTTCACCAACAGGGGCGATACAGTAAATGGTGACTTCAGTTTTATTGACAGAAATCGGGCGTAAAACTCGAATTTGTGAACCGAATTGATCCATTAAATAAACGTTTGGATAAAGACATAGGTTACGTGAACGTTCAATCATCCATTTCGACATCGGCGCGCCAAATTTTTCGGTATATTCATCGGCTTTGCTAAAGTTTGGACGATCTTCTGGGTTTGCCCATTGGGTCCATAACAACATGTGACCACTGTCAAAACCATAAGAACCACCACCTTGTTTGCCCCAAGAACCCGCACTCATGGCACGAATATTATCTGCCGCTTGTGCTTCTTTACGGTGCTGTGTGGTTGCTGCATAGTTCCAATGCACGGCTGAAACGTGATAGCCATCTGCGCCATTTTCAGCTGTCAGTTTCCAGTTACCTTCATAGGTATAGGTAGATGAACCACGTAAAACTTCCAAACCGTTTTCCGACTGACCTTCGATCATGTCGATAATTTTGGTGGTTTCACCTAAGAATTCTTCAAGGCTTGGCACATCAGGATTTAAGCTACCAAATAAAAAGCCTTTATAACTTTCAAAGCGCGCGACTTTTTTCAAGTCATGTGAACCATCTTGGTTAAAGCAATCTGAATAACCAGCTTCAGCAGGGTCTTTAACTTTGAGCAATTTACCTGAGTTATTAAAAGTCCAACCATGGAATGGACAGGTGTAGGTTGCTTTGTTGCCTTTTTTATAACGACATAACTGTGCGCCACGGTGTGAGCAGGCATTGATCATGGCATTCAGTTCACCATTACGGTTACGTGCAATGATGATCGGCTGGCGACCGATATGAGTCGTGTAATAATCATTGTTATTTGGAATTTGGCTTTCATGTGCCAAATACACCCAGTTACCTTCAAAAATGTATTTCATTTCAAGATCAAATAAAGCTTGATCAGTAAATACTGAGCGGTGCAGTTTAAATTCACCAGTGTCAAAATTATCGACAAGAAGTTCATCAATACGATCTAGATGGCTGGTGTTAATTACAGGAATACGTGGCATGTCCATTCTCCGACTGTCCAATGAGGGGATAGTCACCGAGTTGTCAAACTTGGATGAGACAGCTCGGCTTCCTTAGATTGAGTAATTAAGCGCTAGCGCGTCGACGATCTACTTCAGTATTTGGTGCAGCAGCTTGTTCTTTAACTAACTCAACATTAAAGCTAATGTGTTTAAACGGCTGGTTTAGACCACGACGTGCAATTTCAGCTTCGTCTGTGACATCAACAGCAGTTGCCACCAGACCATCACGAGTTGCAAAGGCAAAGTCGTCCCAAAGGTATTTATCACCTTCGATGTTGAATTGAGTGGTTAGCTTGCGGTAACCCGGTGCAGAGATAAAATAATGAACATGTGATGGACGGTTACCATGACGGCCTAATTTGTCTAAAACAAATTGAGTTGTGCCTTCTGGAGGACAGCCATAACCAACTGGCATCGTGGTTTGTGCAACATATTTACCGTCTTGGTCAGAAAGAATTGTACGGCGAAGGTTAAAGTCTGATTGAGACTTATCAAAGAAAGAATAGTTACCCAGGCTGTTGGCATGCCAAATTTCAACTTTAGCGCCTTCAATGATGTTGCCTTCGGTATCTGTCACTGTACCTTCAATAAACAGAGTTGGAATTTTATCGGTTTCCGTACCATCGTCCATACGAGCAAAGCCCACTGATTCAGGTGCGCCAGCCACATATAAAGGGCCTTCAATGGTACGTGGTGTACCACCTGTAATACCTGCTTTCGCATCAGCTTCATCCGCACGTAAATCAAGATAGTGCTCTAAACCTAAACCTGCGGCTAAAAGACCTAATTCGTTTGCTTGACCCGCGTCTGTAAAATATTCTAGACCTTTCCATAGTTCAGTTTGAGTAATATCCAGATCTTCAATCGCTTGGAATAAATCACCCAATAAACGTACCACAACTTGCTGTACACGTTGGTCAACAGGCCCTGTCGCTGTATCTACGTTCATTTGTTTAACCAGAACATCAATCTCTTGACGGTTCATACTATATCTCCTTAAGTATGCATTTAAGTATGGGTGGCTATCACTCGATAAAAGAGGTCTTTGGCTGCCACGTTCCTTGTTTGGTTGTCTAACAATACTTTTTAAGTTGTTTCGTGTAGCGGCTGAAGCTTCTTTCAGGGAATGCACTGCACGATGTTTTTGATCTGTTGGATGGGATTAAATTTGCTTAATCCTGTCTATGTGATATACCTTAAAAGAATAAAATCTTCACGTCGAAGATCAAATTTGCATTTTATTATACTTAATAGGTATCGATAACCATGGAACTAAGACACTTAAGATACTTTGTCGCGGTGGTTGAAGAGCAGAGTTTTACTAAAGCGGCAGAAAAACTATATATAGCTCAACCACCTTTGAGTCGGCAGATTCAAAATTTGGAACATGAGCTTGGAATTCAGTTATTTGAACGCGGTAGCCGTCCGCTTAAGACTACAGAAGCAGGTCAATTTTTTTATCATCATGCTTTAAAACTTTTGTCTAATGCAGAAGAAATTAAATCAATGACGAAACGAATCGGTTTGACAGAACGGACCGTGACAATCGGTTTTGTGAGCTCTTTATTGTTTGGTTTACTTTCGAATATTTTGTATTTATTTAAACAACAACATCCACATTTAAAAATAGAAATGGAGGAAATGGCCACCACAGAACAAATCAAAGCATTAAAAGAAGGCCGTATAGATGTCGGCTTTGGTCGATTGCGTATTTCAGACCCCGCGATCAAACGGGTTTTACTGCGCGAAGAACGTTTAGTGGTAGCCTTACATGCAAGTCATCCTTTCGCACAAAAAAAGGAAGGAGTCTATCTTGCAGATCTGATCGATCAGCAATTGATTTTTTATCCAAATCACAATAAACCGAATTTTTCGACCCAAGTGCGTGGCATATTTTCAGAGTATGGTTTGGAACCTAAAAAAGTACGTGAAGTTCGTGAATTACAACTGGCATTGGGCTTTGTTGCGGCGAACGAAGGGGTTTGTATCACCCCAATGAGTGCCCAAAGTGTGCAATTAACACATTTAACCTTTGTTCCTATCTTAGATGAAGCCGCGATTAGCCCTGTATTTATGGCTGTACGTAATATGGATGAGAGCGAAGATATTCGTGGTTTATTTGATAGCGTTTATCAAGTATATGATTTAGAAGCGATTCCATATGATCGTGCTGTGTTTTGAGTATTGTGTTGATAGACGTTCAGATGAACTGCAGTTATGAAATGATCTATTTAAATAAAGCGGAATCAAGGGATTAATTTGTATTCAACTTTTTAGGTATACAAACATGCCTAATCGGTTTTGGACATTAAGCACCGACTTATTCATTGTGAAAAGCGAATTTTACAAGCTTCACAATTAGGAGGTGGGCTATGCAAAACCAGAAAATTAATATTAATACCTTGGTTGATGAAGCCAAATTTACGCCATTTCATTGGGGTGTTTTGATTTGGTGTCTTTTGATTATTATTTTTGACGGTTATGACTTGGTGATCTATGGCGTTGCCTTACCGTTGTTGATGCAAGAATGGTCATTATCTGCGGTACAAGCCGGCTTATTGGCAAGTACGGCTTTATTTGGCATGATGTTTGGTGCCATGTGTTTTGGCACACTGTCCGATAAAATTGGTCGTAAAAAAACCATTATGATCTGCGTCGGTATTTTTAGTGGTTTTACCTTCTGCGGCGCTTTTGCAAGTACTCCAGTTGAGTTTGGTATTTTACGCTTTCTTGCCGGTCTAGGCATCGGTGGCGTTATGCCGAACGTTGTGGCATTAATGACAGAATACGCGCCAAAACGTATACGCAGCACCTTGGTTGCACTAATGTTTAGTGGTTATGCCATTGGTGGTATGGCTTCAGCATTATTGGGAGCTTGGTTAGTGCCAGTATATGGCTGGAAAATCATGTTTTATATTGCGATTATTCCATGTCTTGCACTGCCTTTAATTTGGAAATTCCTCCCTGAGTCATTGATGTATTTAACCTCGAAGCATCAAACAGATACGACTCGAACGATTGTCTCAAAAATTGCCCCTGAACATGTCCTCACAACGGATACTCAATTTGTACTCAATGAAATTTCTGAAGAAGATAACGCTCCGTTAAAAGCATTATTTCAACAAGGCCGTAGTTTCTGTACGTTTATGTTCTGGATTGCATTTTTCATGTGCTTACTGATGGTTTATGCACTTGGAAGTTGGTTACCAAAATTGATGATCCAAGCTGGCTATTCGCTTGGTGCAAGTATGATTTTCCTCTTTGCACTGAATATTGGTGGAATGGTAGGTGCTATTGGTGGTGGTGCTTTGGCAGACCGATTCCATATCAAAAAAGTTCTGAGCATCATGTTCATGTGTGGCGCATTGGCTTTAATCTTACTGGGCTTTAACAGTCCGCAAATGGTTCTGTATACCTTAATTGCTGTTGCAGGTGCAGCTACCATCGGTTCACAAATCTTACTTTATACCTTTGTCGCACAATACTACCCAACCACGGTACGTTCTACAGGTATGGGCTGGGCATCGGGCATTGGACGAATTGGTGCAATCATTGGACCGGTACTTACTGGTGCGCTGTTAACCATGAATTTGCCGCATCAAATGAACTTCTTGGTGATAGCCATTCCCGGTGTCATTGCTTCTTTAGCAATATTTATGGTGAATTTGCAAGCGTCTGTAGAGGCATCTACTCAAGGTCAATCGCCAAAACCCAATACGCAAGCTATCAAAAATCCAGCGAATTAAGCCGATATTTAAAGATTTAACATTACCCCAAAATTTTAAGTTTCTAGGCCCTGATGCACAGCATGAGGGCTAGTGGGAAATTGTGACAAAAAATAAGGAAAGGGCATCGCCCAAATCGAGGTCAGGATGAAAACTCAAAAGCTAAATTTAGTCAAAAAAACCTTTAAAATTAAACTTATGATACTAGCTTGTGCAGCCGCGTTCCCCATGTGGACACATGCGGCAGTCAGCGAGGCTGAAGTTGAACAGTTGCGTGAAGAAGTCAAAGCGTTAAAAGCCATGATGCAGCAATATGTTCAACAGCAAAACACTTTGTCGAGTGAAATCAAAGATGTAAAACAACGACCTGTAGTTGCTGCACAGACTCAAACACCGAGCCTGAGTTTAAATACCAAATCGGGCGCTGAGTTTAGCTTGTATGGCAATGTGCGTGCAGATGCATCTTATCAGGCAGAAGGCGGCAGCTTATCTCGCCTGTATAACCAAATGAATAGTGTTCCGCTAGAAGGGAATGCTGAAAGTTCAGATCGTTTAAAAGCAACACTTGCTGCCACACGTTTAGGACTAGACTTTAAAACGCCGACTCAAGTGGGAGATGTAGGCGGTAAAATTGAAGTCGACTTTTTGGGCGCAAATGATGGACTGCGGATTCGTCATGCCTATTTGACCTATGGTGATTGGTTGGTGGGGCAAACATGGTCTAACTTTGCTGTACCTGATTATATGCCTGAAACCATTGATGCATTGGGCTATGTCGGTGGTGCTGTTAAGCGTACACCGCAAGTTCGCTATAGTCACAAATTTAGTCCTGAGACAAATCTAGTATTTGCCGCAGAAGATTCTAAGGATGACAGCTCAAATATGCGTTTGCCTGCATTAACAGCGCGGTTAAACCATAAAATGACAGATACACTCATGTTGAGCACACGTGCGATGGGTGCTGAAAAGAAAACGGATACGGATACAGAAACTGCATGGGGGCTTGGTCTAGGCGCAAAACTAGATTTGACGGATAAAACAGTGCTCAAAGCGGATTATTACCATGTCAAAGGCGACAGTAGTTTTGTGTCATGGACCAACCAAGGTTTTGTGACCAATGCAGATAAAGACATCATCGCCACCAATGAATTTGACTCGATTACAGTAGGTTTAACTCAACAAATTTCAGCACAATGGCGCGGAACATTGGGCTATGGTTATATGAAAGCAGATAACAATGCAGATTATGTCAACTCATTAGTCGATAAAACCAAGGCCAATAAAAACTTGTGGCAAGCATGGGCAAATGTATTTTACAGCCCTGTTAAGCCGATTAGTTTAGGTCTGGAATATGTCTATGGTGAACGTGAAGCTTTTGGCGCTGCACCAAATGGCAGTACTAAAGGTGAAGATAATCGAATCAATGCAGTCGCGATGTACAACTTCTAATGCTGTTACAGAGAATTGTTTAATTTAAATTGCCTTAGAAATTTCAATATCAATTTAACGAGAGCGTGATTGAAAGTATGTTCAGGATTTGGCATCTAACTTTCCGACAATCTTTCAATGCGTACTCTCAATCCATACACGCCCTTGATCTTTATCGATTGAGGGCTTTTATCTTATTTAGAAAATTTTATTTTTTGACTAAAAAATATAATTATCTGTTTTATTTCATTTAACAAATCATTTGAATATAAAAATACGAAGAAGAATATTGATAAAAATCATGAATTTTGAAATATTTTGATACATACATGATGATAAAACACACTACAATCCTTGCCGTCAAATTCGTTTCACTTAGAAGACGCAATCATGGATGTCCCTCAATTTTCCAAATATAGCAACACGTCACTTAAGCTTTTAAGCCTGATGATGCTTACTGCAATGGCACAATATAGTGTTGCAGATAGCAATGTATTACCTGAAATCACCATTAACGTTGAACAAAGTTCAATGGATGATCAAATAAAAAAAGCACTGACTAAAGTAAATGGTGCAACCAATGCGATCGTTGCAGCAGACATTCAAGATGTACCCAAGCGAACAAATGCTGATTTATTTAAAAATCAACCGGGGATTTACGCAGCATCTTCAGGAAATGAAGGGGTAAAACTGTCGATACGTGGCTCGGGGATCAATCGTGCACCGGGGGCGCATGCTTCAGGGTTGTATGTAACCTTAGATGATTTGCCATTTACAGGGCCAGGAGGAACACCTTATGAACTGCTTGAGCCGCTGTGGGTAGACCATATAGAGGTTTTACGAGGGGCGAATGGTTTAACACGTGGTGCATTAAGCTTGGGTGGTCTAATTAACTATGCTAGCCCAACTGGAAAAAATGCAGCAAAACTGTCAGTGCATCACGAAATCGGCAGCCACGGTTATCAAAAAAGTGAAATCAGCTCAGGACAACAAATTGGCGACTTAGACTATTATCTTTCCTTAACGCAAAGTGATGATGACGGTTTTCAAGATCATGCTTCAAGCCAGAGCAAAGGTTTATCGGCCAATGTGGGATATAAAATAAACCCTAACCTAGATACACGTTTTTATCTGCGTTACCGAGAGACTGAACACCAAACACCGGGACGACTAACCCAACAACAGATTGAACAAGATCCAAAACAAGCAGTAGCCCTAAATATCTCGCTAAATAACAATCGCCCGCAGCCGGGAAGTCTTTGGTTGGCGAATAAAACCAATATGACTTTGGACTCGGGCGATCGTTTACAGTTGGGTCTGGCCTATCATCATTATCCGATGGATTTGCAAGAAGGTTTGTATAGTACCGATGTTGACTATGACGATATCATTACCTTATTTAACTACCAATTTGACCGAACGCTATGGGGGCATGAAAGCCAAAATACTTTAGGTTTTCGTAGTACCACGCATTTGCCAGATGGTCAGGTCGTTGAACGCTTGCGTGTAGCGCAAGGCGCCTATGCTGCGGGTACAGAAACGCGGCATTATACCTACCAAGGTGGTGACTATGTTTTACATTATGCCAATGCCTTGGCACTACACCCACAGTTTTGGCTCGATAGTCGAATTGCATTGGCGTACACCCATCGTGAAAGTGAAGTGACATGGCCTGTGCAAAGTCATAAAGAAAATATTCGTGAATGGAATGTCCTGCCATCGCTAGGTTTTCGATATCAAATCCAACCTGAAACACAGCTCTTTGCCAATGTCAGTCGAAGCTTAGAATCACCACATCCTTGGGCTTTAATTTGGGGTTCGGATCAAAAGTTCCCCGACGAAAGTGGCGCAGCGACGGGACGCCAAAATGCTCCGATTCATTTGAATAGTCAGACAGCGAATACTCTTGAACTAGGTGGGCGTGGTCAACATGCACTGGGTGAGTGGAATATTGCATATTACTATTCACAGGTTAAAAATGAACTGTTGGCTGTTGAAATCCAACCAGAGCCTAAAAAGATTATTGCCGAATCGAATGCTTCAGACACCATCCATCAAGGGATTGAAGTCGGTTTAAACAGTTCACTTTGGCAAAATGATACATATGGACAGGTTCAACTAAAACAAGCCTATACCTTGAATGATTTTCACTATAAAAATGATGCGGTATTTGGAAAAAATGAGCTTGCAGGTATACCAAAACACATCTATCAGGCTGAACTCAAATACGAACATCCTTTAGGCTTTTATGCTGCGGTGAATACACTTTATGCCGCAAAGGTCGCAACCGACTATGCCAATAGTTTCTACGCAAAAGATTGGCAAATTTGGGGAGCATCGTTCGGCTATATACAACCGCAAAAACAGTATATGGCTTGGTTGGATTTCAGAAATATAGCCAATAAAAAATATGCATCTACCATCACACCGGGCTATAACGATGCCGGCAAAGATCCTGCTCGTTTAACACCGGGTGAAGGTCGGGCGGTATATGCAGGACTGACGTATCATTTTAATTAAGCATCTTATATTCAAATACAGCGAACAATTGAAAAGCCTTATGCTGCGGATTTGAAAATAAAAAAGGGAGCCAATCAGCTCCCTTTTTTTAAATCTTTGATTGAGTTGTTAAGCAGTACGAGGCATATCTTGAATACGTCGCCATGGCTGAGCTTCTTCAATTTCATATGCCAGTTCGATCAAGGTTTTTTCATCACCGACATCGGCTGATATTTGCATACTGATCGGTAGTCCGTCGTTTTGCGTTTCTCCCATAGGAATCGACATACCCGGCGCACCCACCACATTTTGGATAGGGGTAAAAGTCACATAGTTCTGTATACGCTCAAATAATTGGTCAAACGGTAATTGAGGTGACAAATAGCCGATTTTAGGTGTGGTATGTGCAAGTACAGGCGATAGCAACACATCGTAATGCTTAAAGATTTCACGATATTGCTGCTGCATTTTCTTTAATCGATACAGAAATAGCGGGGTTTTATAAAAGTTCTTTTTATACAACTTCGATAAACCAACAGTTAAGTGATCTAACTCTTTTGGATTAAAGTCAGCGCCAAAAATTTTCTTACCAAAGGTACTCAGTAAAAAGGACAACATCCCCCAATATTCACTGAAATCTTCAACAAAGCTTAAGGAAAAAGGTAACTGAAGTTCTTCAACAGGATGGCCTAATTTTTCCAATAGTGCTGCGCTATGCATTAACGTTGCAGTTGTTTCGTTATCTATTTGCCCTGTAATCGATTGCGGGACTAAGCCTATGCGTAGTCGACGTTTAGAAGGGCCATGAATCATGCCTATTCGTGGCAGCTTTTTATTGTAATAACTTGACTCCATTCCTGCATAGAAATGCGCAGTATCTCGTATGCTACGGGTTAAGACACCTTCACTGATGATATTAATCGGAAGAGAGCCTGCTGCTTCACTGTCATAAGTACGACCACGACTAGGCTTTAATCCAATCAAACCGCAGCATGCAGCAGGGATACGAATCGAACCACCGCCATCATTGGCATGGGCAATCGGCACTACACCGGCTGCAACGAGTGCTGCAGAACCGCCAGAAGACGCGCCGCAGGAATAACTTAGATTCCAAGGGTTATAGGTGGCTGAGCCATCTTTATATTCGGTACTGGCATTTAGACCAAATTCAGGGAGCTTAGATTTTCCTAATACGACAAAACCTTGATCTAAGATTTGTTGGCTAATTTGAGGATTACGATCGGCTGGTTTTAAACCTATGGCCTTTGAACCATGGCGTGAGGGCAATCCTTGATAATCTAGATTATCTTTAAAGAAAAAAGGGACACCCGCAAAAAGACCATGTTCAACATATTGATTTTGCTCTAAAGCACGTTGAAAACAGTCCAGTTCAATGGCATTTAGATGCGGGTTCACTTGTTCCGCACGTGCAATGGCCGCTTGAGTTATTTCTTGCACGGAGGCTTCTTTAGATTTGATGAGCTGTGCAATCCCCACAGCATCCAGATCTGTGAGTACATCCGAACTAAAGGCATGTATGCGTTGACTGTGTTTTTGATCTTCCATGAACGAACCTATTTGTTTTTTGAATTTTGGGAAATATTGAATGAATTCATTGTGATCTCAACAACAAATATATGTATTTGAACAATATCTGTTTGAGCATAATAATGACAATAAAAATTGTCAAATATTCGTCTGATCTGAGGAAAGTGCAGAGATTGTACTAAGGAGGGCATTTAAAGCCTGTTGAATCTCATCCTTCCATGCAAAGGAACAATTTAAACGGATATATTGAGTTTTGGCTTCTGATACGTTAAATAAACGGCCTGGAGCAACACCGATCTGCTGTTGAATTAAGGCTTCATAGACCGCCATGCTTTCAATATTTTCTGGTAGTTTTAACCAAAGAAAATAACCACTTGGATGATATTGTAATTTGCATCCAGTCGGTAGGCGGCTTTCTAAATAACGGTAAAACTGTAATTTATGTTGCTGTAGACTTTTTCTTAAGACCCGTAAATGTTTTTCATAATGATAATTTGAAATAAATTCCACCAAGGCATTTTGCAATAAGGTATTGACGGAAATAGTACTCATGAGTTGTAAGTGTTGAATCGCTTGAGAGTATTTACCGGCGTGCACCCAACCGACCCGAAATGCAGCGCCCAACGTTTTAGAAAAAGAAGAGCAATGTAAGACCATATTATTTTGATCAAAGTATTTCATTGAAACAGGTTTCTTAGACGCATAATGCATTTCTTCATACACATCGTCCTCAATTAAATGCACATGATATTGGTGTAAGAGCACGGCAATTTTTTGCTTGATTTCATCACTCACTGTGAAGCCCACAGGATTATGTGAATTCAGCATCAACCAACAGATCTTGACGGGATAAGTTTTTAAAATATGTTCAAACGCGGTTAAATCAAAACCGTCTTGTGGATGTTCAGGTAAGGTCACCACTTTAAGGCCTAAGCGCTCTGCAGCTTGCAAGGCGCCATAGAAAATATTTTGCTGTAACACAATATAATCACCCGGTGAGGCAATGGCTTGTAAGGAAAGATTTAGTGCATCCATACAGCCTGAGGTAATCACAATATCCTCTAGATCTGTGGCAATGCCTTGCATGCAATAACGCTGTGCAATCAACTTACGAAGGGCTAAATTACCGGGTGGAAGATTATCAATGGCATCGTAACTTTTGGGATTTCGGGAAATTTGCCCCATGATTTGGGTTAACTTTTTAGAAAAAACAATGTCTTGAGATGGAAAGGCTGAACCCAATGGAATGATTTTTTCATCTTGTATTGATTTTAAATACTTAAAGACCAGAGAGTTAATTTCAACCGGCGTGTTTAAGGACACGATTTGAGCGTGTTCAGCCTCTATTTCGACTAAGCCTTGCGCCACATAGTAGCCTGATTTTTCACGTGCATAGATTAAGCCACGCGATTCTAACTCCTGATAAGCATTCATGACCGTGATTAAACTAAAGCCGGACAACTGCACTTGTTCACGCAAAGACGGGAGCTTTTGGTGCGCTTTTAAAGTGCCATTTTCAATCAGTTGACGTAGGTGCTGAGCAAGCTGTTCCGATTTATACATAGTCATTAACAAGACAAGATTCTGTTATAAATATATCAGTAAAATTAGTTGTACATTATATTTTTATAACAGATGAGTCTGTACTGTTATAAGTTTTTTCAAAATCACTGTATCTAGTTTTAAGTTTGAATTTTTTATAAGGTGCATTGACCATAACACTTGTGGCGTCAAATGGTATGGAAGTTAGGGAGTTGAATATGTTTAAAGCCAGTGAATTAGAACTGTTACAACATTTACTGGTGGATGTTCCATTGACAGATTCAACGCTGCATCTGTTGCAACAACAACATACAAATTTAGAAGCGGTGCTGTTACGCAGTCGAATTTTGCGCCAAGTACAGCAAGTGGGCTATGTCAGTATTTGTCAGGAGCATATGCAAGCCAAGGCTGAAAATGCGGCTTTTTTATTTGCACCATTTATCCTGGCGAATTTGAATCAGAAGGTGATCTACGCTACACCGCAAAGCCCTGAAAATGTTGCAATATTAAACCGTTATTATCATGCTGAGGCTAAACTTAGCGCATTTAAAGTTGATGATGTTTTATCGAGACTCAATGTCTACATTGAGCTAAATAATGAACAACTATCGCCAGCAGAATACTTCTATTTTAGTTTGATCAATAGCTTATGTAATCCGAAAGTTTCCCAAATCATTTGTATTACACATCTATATATCGACTTAGAAAAATTAAAACAGCTCGCTGAATTTTTAGATGTTGAAATCCATGTCTTGGCGGATAAAACGGAAGAGATTGATTTTGATCTAAATAAAATCAATATGTTAAAGCTGCTATTTAAAGACAAAGATCAGCAATATATCGATTTATGCCAAAAGTTTTCGTTTATCAATGCGAAAATTTTACAACGATTAGGTTTATATGAATTTGACCGTGCACAAGTCTTGGTAGAAGACATGTTTTATTCAGAACACATCTTTGAAAAAATGTCGGTATACGGTGAATATATTCAAACACATCTACAGCACCAAGTGAAAAAGCAGAGTCCTGCATAAGCGATTCAGATGGGCAAGTAATTTTATAGCTGTAATTTGATCACTTTAAAAATGCAAAAAAGCTTGTAAATGTAGACTTACAAGCTTTTTTTAAACAAATTTAAGACCAAATTATTTGGCCTAATGATCAATTCAATATGATCTGATCACTAGCAAACATGAAATGTAAGATATACATGCAAAAGCGAGTTGCAATAAGCGAATAGATTATCGCTTAAGGTAGATAAGAATTATCTGCACCAACGACAAACGCTACACCAATACAGAATAAAAGCACATAGATTGAGAACCAAATAATGGCACGTTTAAAGGCCTTATCTGAAATTTCACTGTCTGCATATTTTTGCGGTTTTTTAGGCTCTTGATTGCTCATAAGATGTACTCTAAATCCCTAGTGGTTATAGGTGATTATTGGGGTATATCGCCTGAAAGCATAGATACAACATTCATCTAAATTTCTATAACAGTTATAGTTTGGAAGGTAGCTTCATTTCTTAATCCATTAATAAACTATGATATTGGTCAGTTCTTTTTCTCAAAAAGTCCCAAACAAGTTTAATGCGTGGCTCATGTTGTAAATCGACTAAGGTCAACATCCAAAAGGTATGTACAAAACGAACATCTTGCGCCAAAACTTGTTCTAATTCGGGTTTTTCCTCAGCCAAAAATTTGGGCAATATTGCCAATCCAGCACCCGCACTCACGGCAATTTGTTGCGCCAAAATACTACTACTTCTAAAGTTTGCATTGAGCTGAATAGGTAAACGTTCTAAACAATACAGTTCAGGGCTATAGACAAGATCATCTATATAGTTCACAAAAGTATGTGATTTTAAATCTTCTAATGTATGAATGGGTTGCGTGTTTTTTAAGTATTCTTTACTGCCATAAATCTTTAAACAATAGTCTGCCAATCGAGTAATGATATAGGGGCCTGATTTTGGTCGATCGATGGAAATAACAATATCTGCTTCACGATGTGAAAGCTTGATCATTTTCGGCACAGGAATAAGGTCGATTGTCAGCAAGGGGTATTTTTTGGACAATTCTGCCAAGAGCTGTGTCAAAAATGCTGTTCCAAACCCTTCGGGTGTGCCAATTCGCACACGACCTTGCATAGGTTGGTTAGGTTTTTCGATTTGTAAAAAAGCCTGTTCCATTTGTTCAACGCGAGGAACCAGTGCCAAACCGTCTAAAGTGAGCTCATAACCTGTGGCTTCACGTTTAAATAATGACGTGCCTAAAGCCAGTTCTAGCGCATGTATACGTCGAGAAACCGTACTGTGCTCAACACCGATAATACGGGCGGTATTGGTTAGGGTTTTCGCACGAGCCAAAACCAAAAAATACTGTAAATGATCCCAGTCTACTTTCATTGTTATTGTCATCCCTGTGCATATTTGCACATCAATCGTGCGTGAATCTCTATTGGTAGTCAAAATTTTCTTTGCTAGTTTGAAGTGAATTGGAAAATATAAATATAAGGCTTTTGGATATTTTCTAAGTCAGTACAAAACAATAAGTGCCTATGGAGAGGTCATGAACACAATGTCAAATATTCAGTCAGCGACGGCTAAATTATTAATTAACGGTAAATTTGTAGAGTCAAACACTACAGAGTGGCAAGACATTCTAAATCCTGCAACACAAGAGGTTTTGGGTCGTGTTCCAATGGCGACTATGGAAGAAGTGGATGCAGCGATTGCTTCAGCGCAAGAGGCTTTTAAAACTTGGCGCTTAACACCTGTGCAAGCACGTATGCGCATTATGCTGAAACTACAAGATCTGATCCGTAGCAATATGAAAGAGATTGCCCGTGTACTGACTGCTGAGCAAGGAAAGACGCTTGCAGATGCTGAAGGTGATATTCAACGTGGTTTAGAAGTCGTTGAGCATGCGTGTTCGGTTGGCACACTTCAAATGGGCGAATATATAGAAGGTGTGGCACGTGGTGTGGATACCTATACCTTGCAGCAACCTTTGGGTGTATGTGCAGGAATTACGCCATTTAACTTTCCTGCGATGATTCCACTGTGGATGTTCCCAATGGCCATCGTCAGTGGAAATACCTTTGTTCTAAAGCCATCTGAACAAGATCCATTGTCGACCATGATGCTTGTCGAACTTGCGATTGAAGCCGGTATTCCAGCAGGTGTATTAAACGTAGTGCATGGTGGTAAAGACGTTGTTGATCGTTTATGCACACATCAAGCTATTAAGGCCATTTCATTTGTAGGCTCTACAGCCGTTGGTACACATGTATATAACCTTGCAGGACAGCATGGAAAACGTGTGCAGTCGATGATGGGGGCCAAAAACCATGTGGTGGTAATGCCGGATGCCAATAAAGAACAAACTTTAAATGCCCTCGTTGGTGCAGCATTCGGTGCGGCAGGTCAGCGTTGTATGGCTTTGTCGGTTGCTGTCATGGTTGGTGAAAGTAAAGAATGGGTTAATGAACTGGTTGAAAAAGCCAAAACGCTGAAGGTCAATGCAGGGCATGAGCCGAATACCGATATTGGCCCAGTTATTTCACCTCGCGCAAAATCACGTGTACTGGATTTAATTCAAAGCGGTGTAGAGCAAGGTGCAGAGTTGCTGCTGGATGGTCGTGATGTTCAAGTCATTGGCTATGAGCAAGGAAACTTTGTCGGAGCAACGATTTTTAATCAAGTTTCAACTGATATGCGCATCTATACCGAAGAGATCTTTGGGCCCGTGTTAGCCATTATTCATGTCGATACTCTAGAGCAGGCGATTGAATTAATTAATGCCAATCCATTTGGCAACGGTGTTGGACTATTTACACAAAGCGGTGCAGTCGCTCGTACATTCCAAAGCGATATCGATATTGGTCAAGTGGGTATCAACATTCCAATTCCTGTACCTGTACCTTTCTTTAGCTTTACAGGATCGCGTGGTTCAAAACTGGGTGACTTAGGTCCATATGGTAAGCAAGCAGTTCAGTTCTATACACAAACCAAAACCATCACCAGTCGTTGGTTCGAAGATACACAAGAAAAAGGTGAAGTGAATACCACCATTAACCTACGTTAATTTAGGAGTTCAAGGATGAATATTGCCTTTATCGGTTTAGGAAACATGGGCGGAAAAATGGCCCAAAACCTACTCAAAGCAGGTTTTACGGTTTACGGTTTTGACTTAAGCGAAATTGCGATTCAGCATTTTACTGAAGCAGGTGGCATTGTTTGCCAAAGCCCACAAGATGCCGCGAAACAAGCAGATGTCGTGATTAGCATGTTGCCTGCTGCCAAGCATGTCAAAGAGGTGTACTTGGGAGAAAATGGTGTATTGGCGGTAATGAAAGCAGGAAGCTTATGTATCGATAGCAGTACCATTGATCCGCAAACCATTAAGGACATAGCCGAGGCAGGTGCTGCACATCAGATAAAAATCTGTGATGCACCTGTTTCAGGCGGAACTATTGGTGCTCAGGCAGGTACATTAACCTTTATGGTCGGTTCAGATGATCAAACCTTTGAAAGAACCAAAGCGGTATTGGGCCACATGGGTAAAAACATTGTGCATTGTGGTGATGTGGGTGCAGGTCAAATTGCGAAAATTTGCAATAACTTGATTCTTGGTATTTCCATGGCAGCCGTTGCTGAAGGTATGGCGCTCGGTGCGCGTCTAGGGATTGATCCTCAAGCCTTAGCAGGTGTGGTGAATAGTTCTAGCGGACGTTGCTGGAGTTCGGATGTATGTAATCCATGGCCAGGTATCTCAGCAAATGCACCTGCGGGACGTGGCTATACCGATGGTTTTGCAACTCAGTTGATGTTGAAAGATCTAGGATTGGCTGTAGAAGCCGCAGGACAAGTCAAACAGCCGATTATTTTAGGTGGACTGGTTCAGCAGATGTATCAACAGCTGTGTTTACAAGGTAATGCACACTTAGATTTTTCAAGCATCGTGCAGCAATATTTACCTAAGGATGCTGAATCACATTGAACACCAATCTAGCCTAGGGATGGCTAAAAATACTAACACTCGTGTCGGAATAACAATAAATTGAGACTGAGGTAGAGAAGATGTCGAATTATCAAGATGTTGCAAAGGCATTTGACTTAAATCATGCTGCCAAAGAAATGTTATCAGGCTCTTTAGAGCAATTAAATGCATGTTATGAATGCTGCGACCGTCATGCGATTGATCAAGATAAGGTTGCACTGTATTGGCAAGGCAAAGATGGGCGGAAAGAACAATATACCTTTGCAGAGCTGCAACAGTGGTCGAGCCAATTTGCCAATTTTTTAAAGTCACAGGGTGTGCAAAAAGGTGATCGTGTATCGGGTTTATTACCCCGTACAGTTGAATTACTTGTGGTGATTTTAGGGGCTTGGCGAATAGGTGCTGTATATCAACCGCTATTTACCGCCTTTGGCCCCAAAGCCATTGAACATCGTTTACACCTTGCACAAAGCAAATTGGTGATTAGCGATGTTGGTAATCGCAGTAAATTAGATGAAGTTGCACATAGTCCCCAAATCGTTACTGTTGCAGATCTAGCGGGTCAAGGGATTCAACAGGGAGATTTAAACTTTTGGGATGAAGTAAACGCACAGTCTACAGATTGTGAAATTGTCCTACAGAGCATCAATGATCCATTTCTTTTGATGTTTACTTCAGGTACTACAGGTCCTGCAAAGCCCTTAGAAGTCCCGCTCAAAGCCTTAATCGCTTTTGGTCAATATATGAAAAATGCGGTAGGGCTGCGTGAAGATGATTCGTTTTGGAATATTGCCGATCCGGGTTGGGCTTATGGTTTGTATTACGGAATCACTGGGCCACTTTTACTGGGACATGCAACACTCTTTTACGAAGGTGGTTTTAGCATTGATAGTTTGTGTCAGATCGTAGATGACTACAAGGTGACGAACCTTGCAGGCGCACCGACAGCGTATCGGATGATGATGGCAGCTGATCCTGAACAAATGGCACAACTCAAAGGGAAATTTCGAGTCGTCAGTAGCGCTGGTGAGCCGCTTAACCCTGAAGTGTTCCGCTGGTTTAAACAAGTTTTAGATGCACCGATCTTTGACCATTATGGTCAGACTGAAGTTGGTATGGTGGTGTGTAATCATCATGGCTTACAACATGATATTCGCGCAGGTGTCGCAGGTTATGCCAGTCCGGGATATCGCGTGGCGGTTGTTGATGAACAAGGGCAAGAGCTACCTGCAGGAACGCCAGGAGTACTGGCTGTCGATATTAGTCAATCACCGATGATGTGGTTTGGTGGCTATAAAGAAAGTCGTAAGTCACCCTTTGTAAAGCATTATTACCTCACGGGTGATACCGCAGAATTACACGCAGATGGCAGTATGAGCTTCGTTGGTCGTAATGATGATGTGATTACAACATCCGGTTACCGTATCGGGCCATTCGATGTAGAAAGCGCTTTACTTGAGCATGATGCAGTGATTGAAGCTGCGGTCATTGGTGTGCCTGATCCAGATCGGACAGAAATCGTAAAAGCTTTTGTGATTTTAGCTGAGCATGTCACAGCGTCAGAAGAATTAGCGGAGCAGCTGGGGCAATTTGTGAAAAAGCGCCTATCTGCACATGCTTATCCACGATTGGTGGAGTTCGTTCAAGAACTACCGAAAACTCCAAGCGGAAAAATTCAGCGCTTCTTATTAAGAAATCAAGAGATTGCAAAACAATCTACGCAGCATGCAAGTTAAAAGACGCAACGATTAACCCTTAATTAATGCCGAACAATCAGGATCAGGAATCAAGCTTTCATTCAGTTCCAATCATTTTCAAAGTGGATGAAAGCAATTGATTGATGTACAGGAAGATAAGATGCAATTTACCGAAGAACAATTATTAATTCAGGACATGGCACGCAGTTTCGCACAGGAACAAATTAAACCTCAAGCGGCTGAATGGGATAAAAACGGTACCTTTCCCAAAGCGGCATTAGCGCAGATGGGAGAACTGGGTTTATTGGGTATGTTGGTATCAGATGAATGGGGTGGTTCAGATACAGGTAATCTTGCCTATGTTATGGTTTTAGAAGAGATTGCAGCGGCAGATGGGGCAACCTCAACCATTATGAGTGTACATAACTCGGTAGGCTGTGTTCCTATTGCTAAATTTGGCACAGAAGAACAAAAGCAGAAATATTTAGTGCCTTTAGCACAAGGCAAAATGATCGGTGCATTTGCATTAACTGAGCCGCATACGGGTTCAGATGCTGCTGCCATTAAAACCCGTGCAGTCAAAGATGGCAATGAATGGGTGATTAATGGTGCTAAGCAGTTTATTACCTCGGGTCATAATGCAGGGGTCATTATTGTCTTTACTGTGACTGACCCAAGTGCAGGGAAAAAAGGCATGAGTGCTTTTATTGTCCCAAGAGAAACACCCGGTTATGAAGTGATTCGTACTGAAGAAAAGCTTGGATTACATGCCTCAGATACTTGTCAAATTGCACTCACAGACGTGCGTGTGCATGAAAGCCTAATGTTAGGAAAAGAAGGTGAAGGTTTGAAAATTGCCTTATCAAATCTAGAAGGCGGTCGTATTGGTATAGCGGCGCAAGCAGTTGGTCTTGCACGTGCAGCATTAGAAGAAGCAACCCGATATGCCAAAGAGCGTATTACTTTTGGAAAGCCGATCTTTGAACATCAGGCAGTTGCGTTCCGATTGGCAAGTATGGCAACAGAAATAGAGGCCGCACGCCAATTGGTCTATCACGCGGCACGTTTAAAAGAAGCAGGACAGCCTTGTTTAAATGAGGCGTCTATGGCCAAGCTTTTTTCGTCTGAAATGGCTGAGCGTGTTTGCTCCGCAGCATTACAAGTCTTTGGAGGCTATGGCTATCTCAAAGATTTCCCGATAGAGCGTATATATCGTGATGCACGTATTTGCCAAATCTATGAAGGCACAAGTGATATCCAACGTTTAGTAATTGCTCGCAGCTTATAACGTGGTCATTAAGACATTTAAAACGACAAGGCTTCAGACGAAGCCTACTTATAAATATTGAACATATATAGGGATATCACATGCAATTTGAAACGATTCTGCTCGAAAAAAACAATGGTGTTGGACTCATTACTTTAAATCGTCCTCAGGCCTTAAATGCGTTGAATAGCACATTAATTCAAGACCTTAATTTGGCGTTGGATGATTTAGATCGAGATCCTGCCATCGGTTGTATGGTTATTACAGGTTCAGAAAAAGCCTTTGCCGCTGGTGCAGATATTAAAGAAATGGCTGAACTGAGTTTTCCGAATATTTATTTGGATGATTTTTTTCATCTGGCAGATCGAATTGCTCAGCGCCGTAAACCTCTAATCGCAGCTGTCAGTGGTTATGCGTTAGGTGGAGGCTGTGAGTTAGCACTCATGTGCGACTTTATTTACTGTGCCGACAATGCAAAATTCGGTTTACCAGAAGTGACATTGGGAGTAATCCCAGGGATAGGTGGGACACAGCGCTTAACGCTTGCTATAGGTAAGGCCAAAGCCATGGAAATGTGTCTGACTGCGAGACAAATGGGCGCAGCAGAAGCAGAGCAGAGTGGTTTAGTTGCTCAGGTCTTCCCTAAAGAGGAGTTAGTCGAAAAGACCTTAAAAGCTGCTGAAAAAATAGCGGAAAAATCTGTGGTGGCAACCATGATGATCAAAGAGTCAATTAACCGTGCATTTGAAGTCAGTTTGCAAGAAGGTTTGCGTTTTGAACGCAGAACATTCCATTCGATTTTTGCAACTCAAGACCAAAAAGAAGGCATGCAAGCATTTGTTGAAAAGCGCCAAGCCAATTTTAAAGACAATTAAAAATAAAAAAGGATTATATGGATATGAGTACAAATAACTTAATGATTGAAGAACATGGACATTTAGGCCAAATCAGTTTAGATCGCGTGGCAAGTTTAAATGCCTTGTCTTTGAATATGATCCAAGGGATTCAACAGCAATTAGCACTATGGGCTGATCAAACCAATATTCATGCCGTACTTATTCGCTCAAATAGTCCCAAAGCATTTTGTGCAGGTGGAGATATTCGCTATCTCTATGATAGTTATATGAATGGTAGAGAAGATCATCAAGCTTATTTTCAAGCTGAATATGAAATGCTGAATAGCATTCGTGCGTATGAAAAACCCATTGTTGTCATACTCGATGGCTATGTACTTGGCGGTGGATTTGGCTTAGCCCAAGCATGTCATGTGCTTGTCAGCAGCGAAAAATCTAAATTTGCCATGCCTGAAACTGCCATTGGATTTTTCCCAGATGTGGCTGCGACACACTTTTTATCACGTTTAGATGATATTGGTGTGTACATGGCAACTACGGGCGATCAAATCAGTGCCAGCGATGCGTTATACCTAGATTTGATTGACTACCATGTTCCGAGTGAGCAACTTGTTCAATTAGAAGAAGATTTAAGAAATTCTAAGCAACTAAGCAAGGAAAATATTGAACAATTGATTGCGAAATATATTACTCGACCAGCGGAAAGTGAACTCAGTCAAAATGCAGATTTAATTCGTAAGCATTTTGGTTTTGAGAGCATTGATGCCATTGAAAATAGTCTTGAAAATGAACAGCATAATGATGCTCAAGCGTGGGCGTTAAAAATACGCAATACCTTGGAACAACGGTCTCCAATCGCAAAAAGGATCAGTTTACAGCTCCAACATTTAGGTCGAGGTCTTTCACTGAAGCAATGCATGCAAATTGAACGACATTTACAAGACGTTTGGTTTCAACATGGCGATATTGTCGAAGGTGTGCGCGCATTAATTGTGGATAAAGACAAGCAGCCAAAGTGGCAACAGTCTAGTCCGACTTTAGACAAAATATTGGAGGAAATATCTATTTAATCAGTGATTTAAAAAACTTTTCACGGTTCAAACCCTTGGTCAATATTCATACTTAATTTCTTATTCGATATGAATAAGTGACTCAGCGTAAATTAAACACATATAAGATCTAAAAATATTGATTTTCATGAAGAAAATCATCACAAAAATCAAGCATCGTGAAAATGCAACATAGAAATATCTTGCAGAATAAGGAAGATAACAATGCAAAATGTACAGGGAAACACAGCTCCACCAGCTAAGTCCTCGCATCGTTTAGCGGGTATTTCCAGCATGGTGGGTACAACCATCGAATGGTATGACTTTTTTATCTATGGTGCTGCCGCAGCACTCATTTTCAATCGACTTTTTTTCCCAAATCTTGATCCATTAACTGGCGTATTGGCAGCATTTGCCACTTATGCTGTAGGCTTTATTGGTCGAC
The DNA here is from genome assembly GCF_003268405.1 of Acinetobacter sp. CFCC 11171. Lineage (NCBI taxonomy): Bacteria > Pseudomonadati > Pseudomonadota > Gammaproteobacteria > Moraxellales > Moraxellaceae > Acinetobacter > Acinetobacter sp. CFCC 11171. The sequence continues at coordinate 29,242 of NZ_LQXP01000010.1, forward strand.
CACTTGGTGGCATTGGTTTTGGTCATTTTGGCGATAAAATCGGTCGTAAATCAATGTTATTGGTCACATTAATGTTGATGGGTATTCCAACGGTGATGATTGGGTTGTTACCGACATTTGAAACCATTGGTTATTGGGCAACGGTCTGTTTAATTATTTTAAGATTTATACAGGGCATGGCCATGGGTGGAGAATGGGGCGGAGCAGTTCTCATGGCTGTAGAACATGCGCCAGCGGGTAAAAAAGGATTTGGGGAAGTTTACCGCAAGCCAGTACAGGTGGTGGTTTATTGCTCGCTTCCGTGGCTTTAGGTCTAGTCTCAATGTTGCCTGAAGAAGCGTTATTTAGCTGGGGTTGGCGTCTACCATTTTTAGCCAGCATTATTTTACTGGCTGTAGGTTGGTATATTCGTGTGAAAGTGCCTGAGTCGCCAGACTTTGAAAAAGTTAAAGCGCAAACCGAAACAATTAAAGTTCCAGCAAAACAGGTATTTAAGAATCATCCTAAGCAGTTGATTACGATTATTTTATCTCGAGCTGCTGAAAATGCTTGGTTCTATTTGGCATCGACATTTGCTTTAGCCTATACCACCACACAGCTAAATATTCCTAGGCAAGATATCTTGTTTGCAACGATTTGTGGTGCTGCAGTCATCATGGTTATTACGCCAATTTTTGGACATTTGTCTGATAAAGTTGGGCAAAAAAACATGTTTAGATTTGGTTTATGCGTACTGGCTTTATACAGCTATCCATTTTTTGCGATGTTAAATACTAAAGATCCAGTATTGGTTTGGATGGCCATTGTGATTGGTATTGGTGTGGTTTTTCCTTTGATGTATGCGCCGCAGTCACAGTTATTTTCGCGCCAATTTCCAGCAGAAATACGTTATAGCGGTATTTCAATCTCAGTTCAATTTGCAGGCGTGCTAGGTGGTGATTTAGCACCATTAATCGCGACGAAATTGCTGAGTATTGGTGATGGAAGCCCTAATTTAATTATTGCCTATATTTCAGGCTTTGCAGTGATTGCGATTATTGCATCATCATTCTTAAAGCCGGACCAAATAGAGCGAAAGGCAAATGCATTTAGCAGTGAGGAAATCAAATCTTCCTAAATCAACAATCAGGAAAACAATTGATTGATTTAAAATATAGAATTTCAATATAGAAATACATATGAAAAAGCCATAGCAACAGTTGTTATGGCTTTTTTCTTGTCTGAGGATTGTGGTAGGACAAATTTATTTTAGCGAAGCTTAGGAACTTAGCAATTTGAATACAGTTGATGTGCAAGAGCTGTGAATTATCATCTTTGTAAATAAAGCTGAAGCATTTCGTATAATGTATATTATGTTAAATAAAGTATTATGCAAACCTAAACATGATACTGACCTATTGTCTGGCTTACGTAATTCTCTGATTCTTTAATTAGCACAAAAACTATTCTTATTTTCTCACATTGATCACTTGTTTAATGCTTTGATTCCAAAAAATTGTCACATGACGTTTTTCTTAGGATTTAAAACAGAACATCGAAAAATGACCCTATTTTCCTAGAGTCATCTTGTTATGCGTCATATTAACGCCAAGCAATTCTCCCAGCATATTTGAAAAATTTGATAACATTTTAAAATATGCTTTGACACATATTTGGCATCTTGATCAATTCCTAAGAAACAAGCAGAACCCCATGTATATAACCATGGCAAACCAATGATGCTTACATCATAATCGATAGTAATACCACGATCGTGTTTCGGATAGCCATTGGCGTCAAAGATATCCAAATCAATCCAGCTATAATTTGGTCTAAAACCAATATGCCAAATGATCGAGGTAATATAAGTTGCAGAAGCACTGTCTAAGTTTTACTGTAACATCGACTGAAAAGTAAATAATAGCCATATTTAAAATCACCAAAAAGTCCAAGCAACTATATGCTTTTTAAAGCAAATTAACGTAAGTCCATATCACATCATGACTATGTAAAGTCGCAATCTTCTCGTACGAAATTCCGTCTTGGGCTTGAAATTATAAAATTTTGGGCGCTGTAGAGCAGTTAAAATCGCAACAGGTATTTTGTTTATAGATAATCACAATGCTGATCTTGCTACGCGGTGTAAGCATACTTTTGAACCGCTAAATTGAGCCATTAATCATCATAGTATCTCCTTGTACTGAGCCCCTTGTGATCACTCGGACCTGCCCCCACCTTTACATGCAACCGACATCCCTCCTTTCCATTTCAGTCCGTTGCACTGCAATTCACTTGATAATTCCACTGCTGACATGTTGTTTAAACTCGTATAGTGTTGTTGAAAAAGTTACACTTATTTTCTCTATAAATTATTAAACGTGTATTGTGTGATGCATCTTCATGCTGACTTTCAAAACTAATTATCATCACTCCGCAAAATTACCAAAGGGTTAAGTCTCCAGGTGGTGAAGTCAATCGTATGATGCTTGACCGAATTGGTGCAGAAAAGGCATGTGCCACGAGTATTGTAGTGTTTGCTGCAAAATCTCAATTTCCTGAACATTCGCATCCACTTTGTGAAGAGGTTTTGGTCTTAATTGGAACATTTACTGAAAATGAGGATCAACACTATCTTGCAGGATGGTAAATGCGTAATCCACATCAATCTAGCCGTCGGGTATCGAGTGAAATGGGTTGCCAAATTTTTGTCAAACTCACGCAAATGACAGAACATGAAGTGACTCCAACACGCATCAATACTCATGGTCCAAAGCATTGGCGCATTCAGCAAGGCCGAGAAATCTGCTCCTTATTTAAATCAAATGTTGAACAGACTTTTTTGGAAAAATTAAAACCCAATCAATGCATGGCTGAAAGTGCTGAACATGGCATTGAAATTTTTATCCTTACAGGTGTGCTTAGCTCAGCACACCATGTATATCCTATGGGAACAACCTGGATGCGCTTCCCTTCAGATTATGATATTGATCTAAACGCTACCGAATTAGGTGCAACGCTGTATATCAAAAGCGGACATTTGCAACATGCTAGAGACGTTTGGACACATTAATTTAATATGTAAATAGCTTACATATCTTGCTTTAAGACATGATCTGCCTGAAAAATTTGATAAGTTAAACGTTCCGCTGTGTCATGGGGTAAAGGTTCTACCACTTGCAGACTGTTGAGACAACGCTTGGTTAACTCAATGTACTGCGCCGTACCATGACGTTTCCAAGCAATTTCTTGATCGGTTAAGGCTCTCACCACCCGTGCAGGACTGCCCAATACCAGCATATTATTAGGAATCTCTGCTTTTGCCTTAACTGTACTGTTCGCACCTACAATCACATTATCCCCAATCACAGCTTCATCGAGAATTACGCTATTCATGCCAATGAGGGCATTCTTGCGTACCACACAGCCATGCAAAATAGCACCATGCCCCACATGACCATACTCTTCCACTAAAGTCACACTGTTTGGAAACCCATGAATGGTACAAGAGTCTTGAACATTGGCATTTTTTTGAATATGAATACGGCCAAAGTCAGCACGTAAGGCAGCAAAAGGTCCAATATAAACCCCTGCCTCAATAATCACATCGCCAATCAACACGGCGTTTGGGTGTACATAAGCCTGAGGATCGACCACAGGAATCACGCCATCAATGGCATAGCACGGCATTGCTCTATCCTTGTTGTTAATTTTTATAAATTAGACGCTAACTTAATAGCTCAAATCTGGCTGTTTTAAACCACCAAAACGTTTATAAAACTGTGGGTGTGCAGGCGGCATACTGCCTTCAGCCGTACGTGCAACATTTAAGAAAAACTCATCGCCTGCCATAAATACCGCTTGATACAAATTGGTACTTAAATTACGTGCAATTAACGACAGCCAGTCCGTCGGTAACAACTCAAATGGTAAATTTGGATCTTTAAGTAAAATACGACGGAACTGATGAATCAATAAGATACGAATTTGAAAGGCTTGGACGGCATCTATTTCTTCATCTTGCTCGACAAAATAGAAAAACTCACGAAAATCACTAATGAATTTTTCATAGCGTTGATGTAATTCTTGAATGGGCCAATTCACAACCACCATACGTTTAATCGTAGGATAAGATTCTTGCCAAAGTTCTAGGGTTTCGGCACGAAACACCACCACTTGATCGGTCATTTGATGACTAAGTAATAAATTTTGCAGCTTTTGTTGATCACAGCCCGGATACGCCATGACATTGGTCGCGATATTGGCAAACCCTAACCACTCAAGCTCTTTCTTTAAGACCAATTTATTTTCAAGTTCAACTGAGCTAAGGAGCACTAAGTCCCACTTTTTATCCCAATCTTTATGACTAAAGCCATAAATTTTCTGATCAGCCATGATAAAACGCTGACGACTACTTTCCGTAATACGGTAATAACTGGTGCGCCCAATTTTCTCTGAACTGAGCCAGCCATTTTGTACCAAACGAAAGACCGCAGTACGCACTGAACGTTCATTCAAGCCAAATACGTCCATTAGCTGAATTAAGCTCGCAAGACTGATGACACCTCCACGGTGATAAATGCTATCACCAAAAATGGTCATGACCAATGAAGTCCCACTGAGCGCTTCACGTTGAATAAACTCATCAATAATTTGTTTTAATTTAGGATTCATTGCGTTTTCATTTACCTATTGAATTGCCTGACGACCTTTATCGTCAGGCATGTTCATTTAAGCGGATTGTCGAATATCAAAAACGCGCTGCGCTTTGCCTTCAGAGCGAGGTAAACTCCCTTCATTCAGCACTTCAACACTCACACTAATCCCCACCATGGTTTTAATCTGTGATTTTAATTGGTTTGCAAGCTGCATCGCCAATTGAGGACTGCTATCTTGACGCATTTCAGTGCGAATATGCAATGTATCCAAGTGTCCTTGCTTACAAATATGAATCTGATAATTGGCAATTAATTGTGGAATTTGCAAAATTTGCTCTTCAATTTGCGATGGGAACACATTCACACCACGAATAATCATCATGTCATCACTGCGACCGACAATTTTATCCATACGACGCATGGTACGTGCTGTGCCTGGCAGTAAACGTGTCAAGTCACGGGTACGATAACGAATCACCGGCATGCCTTCTTTGGTGATGGTAGTAAAGACCAATTCACCCAGTTCACCATCTTGCACCACTTCACCCGTTTCAGGATTGATAATTTCTGGATAGAAATGATCTTCCCAAATGGTTGGGCCATCTTTGGACTCTAAACATTCCATTGCCACCCCAGGACCCATGACCTCAGATAAGCCATAAATATCTAAGGCATCAATACCTAAACGCGTTTCAATTTCTTTACGCATTTCATTGGTCCACGGTTCAGCACCAAATACACCAGTTTTAATAGAACAGTCTTTGGCTGAACCAAACTTTTTCTCAAGGGCTTCAATGATATTCAAGCAATACGATGGTGTCACCATGAGTGCTGTTGGTTTAAAATCGTGAATTAACTGCGCTTGTTTGTCTGTTTGCCCGCCTGACATTGGAATGACAGTAGCACCCAAACGCTCTACGCCATAATGTGCACCTAAGCCACCGGTAAATAAACCATAACCATACGACACTTGAATGGTGTCTTTACTGCTTAGCCCTGCAGCACGCAGCGATCGTGCGACTACGTCCGACCAGATATTGATGTCATGTTCGGTATAGCCAACCACCGTCGGTTGACCTGTGGTGCCCGATGAAGCATGTACGCGCACAATTTGCTCTTGAGGCACCGCAAACATGCCAAATGGATAATTGTCACGTAAATCTTTTTTGGTGGTAAAAGGAAATTTTGCTAAATCCTCAAGATGTTTAAAATCATCCGGATGTACACCTGCTTCATCAAACTTTTGCTTATACACCGTGCTGTTATGATAAGCATGATTGAGCGTCTTTTTTAAACGCTCAACTTGCAATTGACGTAATTCATCTACAGATGCGGTTTCGATGTGTTCCATTGCATTTTTATTCATTGTCTTACTCCTTACGCGGTCATCGCGACAGCTTGTTTTATGTCAATCAATTACGTCCTGAATTGATATTTTCGAGTATTAAGGCAACACCTTGCCCAACACCGACACACATGGTGCACAGCGCATATTTTCCTTGTTGAATTTTCAGTTGATGCATTGCGGTAAGGACTAAACGTGTACCACTCATGCCAAGTGGATGGCCCAAAGCAATGGCACCACCATTTGGATTGATACGTGCATCATCATCCGCTAAACCCAGTTCACGAATCACAGCTAAAGCTTGTGCTGCAAAGGCTTCATTGAGTTCAATCACATCCATTTGCTCTAAAGTTAAGCCCGTTTGTGCTAAAACTTTACGCACTGCAGGTACAGGCCCAATACCCATATAACGTGCTTCTACGCCTGCACTTGCAATCCCTAAAACTTTCACTTGGGGAGTTAAACCATGCTGTTCAGCAAAAGTGCGATTACCTAAGAGTAAACATGCCGCACCATCATTAACACCTGACGCATTGCCTGCTGTGACCGAACCGCCTTCTTTACGAAATGGTGCTTTAAGCGCATTTAAAGCCTCTAGTGTGGTTTCTGCACGTGGATGTTCATCTAGAGCAACACGCACTACACCTTTTTTGCTTTTAATCTCAACTGGTAGAATCTCACGCTCAAAGCGACCTTCAGCCTGTGCTTTTGCTACTTTTTGCTGACTGTTGTAGGCAAATTGGTCTTGATCGGCACGGCTGATATTGTATTTTTCTGCCACGTTTTCAGCAGTTTCTGGCATGCTGTCGACGCCAAAATTGGCTTTAAATGCAGGATTGATAAAACGCCAACCAATCGTGGTATCAAAAATTTCAGGTGTACGGCTAAATGCAGCAGTCGGTTTAGACTGAACAAATGGCGCACGAGACATGCTTTCAATTCCACCTGCCAATACAAACTGCGCTTCACCCGATTTAATCGCACGTGAAGCAAGCCCCACTGCATCAAGACCTGAAGCACATAAACGATTGACTGTAATGGCGGGTACACTTTCAGGCAAGCCTGCAAGTAATGTTGCCATACGTGCCACATTACGATTGTCTTCACCGGCTTGATTGGCACAACCCAAAATCACTTCATCAACGTTTGACCAAGGCAAGTCTGGGTGTCGCTGTTTTAAATACTGAATTGGTAATGCCGCCAAATCATCAGCACGAAGACCACTTAAACCACCGGCATAGCGCCCAATTGGGGTACGAATCCCATCAAAAATAAATACGTCTTGCATCATTTTATCCTTAACTGGCAGCGCGTAATGGCTGCTGCGTTGACACATGTCCTTGTGCCGCTTTTTTTAATAAATATAGATTAGGACGATAACGCTCTTCACCATAAATACGATACAGATTTTGCAAAGTCTGTAAAATAATGTTGTATCCTAATTCTTGTGCCCATTGGAATGGTCCTTTAGGATAATTCACAGCAAATTTCATGGCTGCATCAATGTCTTGTTCAGACGCAATTTGATGTAAAACGGCCTCGCATCCTTCATTGACCAACATGGCAATAGTGCGCAGTACATATAATCCTGGATGATCCTGAGACCAAATCGGAATAATATTTAGACCGATAAACAACTGTTCAATCGTTTTTTGATCTATCTCAGTACACGCTGGTGAAGCTGTAACTGCAATGGCTTTGGCTTGTGACCAATCGCCATGCCAATCCATCAACACCACTTTTTGTGATGCATAATCAATTTCGGCAGATTGCCCCATTGATAAACGTAAAGACACATCACCAATGAGAATTTCAGCCGTAGGCGCCGCTTCAATACGCAGATGAATATGTTTAGATTGTTGCAACAGCGCAATCAAACCCTGTGAATGTGACCAATCACCTTTGACCACCACCTCAATTTTTTCAGGTGATTTACTGTAAATCACAGGGAGTTGATACACTTTTTTAGAATGTTCTGTTCGATAGTCATAAAAACCCTGTTGAGTTTTTCGACCGAAACAGCCTGCATCGACTAATTCTTTTTGAATTAAGGATGGACGATAACGCGGTTCATCAAAAAAGGCATCATAGACACTCTGCGTGACAGAAAAATTAATGTCTTGGCCAATTAAATCGGTCAGCTCACACGGCCCCATCGAAAAACGTCCACATTCACGCATGATAAAATCAAGCTGCGCAGGTGTGGTGGCATTTTCCTGCAGGGCACGAAATCCTTCCGCATAATAAGGACGTGCAATACGATTGACGATAAACCCTGGGGTGGATTTGGCACGTACTGGCACTTTTTTCCATGATGTCATCAAGCTGACTAAAGCATCAGAAATTGCTGGGTCTGTTTTTAAGCCTGCAATCACTTCCACTAACTTCATCACTGGTGCTGGGTTAAAGAAATGCAAACCGACCACGCGTTCTGGATGTGGAATATTGGCAGCCATCGCAGTAATCGAGATTGAAGATGTATTGGATGCAAAGATCGTCTCAGGCGAGCAGATATCAGCAAGCTGTTGAAATAGCTTTTGTTTAACGTCTTTGTTTTCTACAATCGCTTCTACAATCAGTTGGCTGTCTGCTAATTCGTGTAAATCCGCTGCCACGTTTAAATTGGACAAGGTCAGTTGCAAGAGATCAGCCGCCATTTTTCCGGCATCTACACGTTTTTGTAATTGCTGTTTTAGTGCAGCAAAAGCACTTTCTACACGTTGTGGATCGACATCATACACATGGGTCGGATGGCCATGCATGGCCGCCAATTGTGCAATGCCGATGCCCATGGTACCGGCACCAATCACTGCCACAGGGGCATGCTGTAAGTGAAGTTCTGCCATGATTTAGCATCCTGTATATTGTGGTGTACGTTTTTGCATAAAGGCTTGTACGCCTTCACGATAGTCACTGCTACGCCCTGCTAAACGCTGTAAATCACGTTCTAAAATCAATTGCTCATCGAGGCTATTAGCTGCTGCAGCATGAATGGCTTTTTTAATCAATGACAAACCATAAGTGGGTTGTGTCGCTAAATGTTCTGCCAATTTGCTGGCTTCGGCTTTCAGTTTTTCGTCTTCAACCACTTGCCAAATCATGCCCAATTGTTGTGCTTGCTCAGCAGGAATCTTATCGCCAAGCATAGCCAAAGCCATTGCTTGTGCACGACCAACCAAACGTGGCAAAAACCATGTTCCACCCGAATCTGGAACTAAACCTAAACGACAAAAGGCTTGAATAAAGGATGCTGATTTTGCAGCCAGTACAATGTCACACGCCAAAGCAATGTTGGCACCTGCACCCGCTGCTACACCATTCACTGCACACAGCACTGGTTTCGGCATTTCAGTAATCAGTTTGATCAGTGGGTTATAATACATTTCAATCGAGCGGCCTAAATCAGGTGCATCGGCATTCGGATCAACCACGCGGTCGCTTAAATCTTGTCCTGCACAAAAACCTCGACCTTCCGCAGAAATCACCACTGCACGAATCTCAGCATTTTTTGCCCATGCTTTGAGAACTCCTGAGACTTCTTTGTGCATAGTTTCATTAAAGCTATTGAGTTGCTTTGGACGATTAAACGTTAAATAACCGACTGCATTTTTTTCTTCGACAATAATTGTTTGGTAATCCATTACACACCTCTAAATGCGGGTTGTCTTTTTTCTAAGAAAGCTTGAATGCCTTCCTTACGATCTTGGGTTGCTGCCAACCACACAAAATGTTGACGCTCGAGTTTTAAACCCTGGCTTAGGGTCACTTCATGAATACTTTTTAGCGACTGTTTAATCACACGAATCGCTAGGGGTGCTTGCTTGGCAATTTTTTCTGCCAATTCAACGGCATATTGCACCGTTAAAGCTGTTGGGCAAATTTGACTGCTGATCCCGTGTTGTAATGCGGTCTGGGCGCTGATCATTTCACCTGTCATTGCCCAACGCATACACAGTTGCTGACCGACGAGACGTGCCAAACGCTGTGTTCCACCTGCCCCGGGCAACATGCCTAAACCAATTTCTGGTAAAGCAAATTGTGCATTTTCACCACTCAACACAATGTCACCATGCAATGCCAATTCAAAACCTGCACCTAAGGCATAACCGTTGACAGCCACAATTAAAGGCTTGGAAAATTCATCAATGCGCTTCCACAACTGTGGTCGTTGATCTTGCTGAATATTCACTACATCAAGCTGTGCCAATTCATTTAAGTCTGCGCCTGCAGCAAAGCATTGTGAATGACCTGTAATCACGACTGCACGCACTTCACGGTCTTTATCTAAGGTTGTTAAATAATCCGCGAGCTCTTGCAATGTGGCATTGTTTAAGGCATTACGTTTTTCAGGGCGATTCAGTTCAATGAGCACCACACCGGTTTTTGGAGAACTACTTTTTAGATATTGCATGTCCATACTTTCATTCCACACGGCGTTATTCATCAAAACTTAAGCGTACATTGGCAGTGGTTGGACGGGCTTGGCAGCTCAAGACATAACCTCTTGCAACTTCATCCTCTTCAAGGCTGTAGTTGATGGCCATCTCGACTTCACCTTCAAGCACCTTACACTTACAGGTGGCACACACCCCACCTTTACAGGCATAAGGTAAATCTGCACCTGCACGTAATGCGGCATCGAGGATGCTGTCATCTTGTTTTGATACCTCAATGATCAACTCACGACCATCTAAAATAATGTTGACCTTTTCTTCACTACGTTGCGCAACTTGTTGTGCTGATGCTTTTGTAGTCGTACCTGTATTAAAACGTTCTGTATGAATCTTGCTGCGCTCAATCCCTAGCGTCGGCAAAATTTCCTCAACGGCCGTCATCATCTCTTCTGGACCACAGGCGAAACAGTGATCTGTATCTGTACGAATCAAACCGGCTTTGGCCAACTGCTGGAGCTTTTCAGCATCAATACGACCGTTAAAGATCTCGCTGTCATTCAATTCACGTGAAAAAATATTCACCAATTGCAAACGCTGATGAAAGCGATCTTTAAGATCCATGATTTGTTCAGCAAACATGGTTTGTTTCCATGAACGATTGCCATAAACCAGTGTAAATGTGGCATCTTGCTGACGATTCAGCACTGATTTCACGATGGATAAAATTGGCGTAATTCCACTGCCTGCAGCAAAGCCTAAATAATGTTGTCCACCGACTTTTGCTGCTTTTTGGAAAAAAACCCCTTGAGGTGGCATCACCTCTAACACATCCCCTGCTTTGAGGTTTTCATTTGCCCATGTTGAAAATTGACCTTGATCAATTTTTTTAATAGCAATACTCATATCTTCTTGCACATCGCTACAAATCGAATAGCAACGACGAATTTCACCTTGCTCTGTGAGATGGCGAATAGTCAGGTGTTGACCTGGTTGATATTGAAACGCTGAGGTTTGTTCATCTTGCACAGCAAAAGAAATACAAATGGCATTTTCCGTTTGCGGCTGGATTGATTTAATGGTTAAGGGGATAAATTGACTCATTGTTAAAATCCTTCTTTTATTTTATTGCTGTGCTGTTCAGCGCACATCGATGTCCATTAGATTAAATACATTTAAAGTAATCAAAGGGCTCTAAGCAGTCTTGGCAGCGGTATAAGGCTTTACATGCAGTAGAACTAAACTCGCTTAAGAGCTGTGTATGTGCACTGCCACAATGTGGGCAAGCCACTCCATCCGTCAGCGCCACATGCGTACCACACTGATGAGATGAACCTTGTGGTGGTGCAATGCCGTATTCGCGTAGCTTTTCTTTACCTGATTCACTCATCCAATCCGTGGTCCATGCCTCAGATAAATCCACCACTACTTTGACAGGGTGAATGTCATGCGCCAACAACGCTGTTTTGATTTCGTCTTTGAGTAAATCAGTGGCAGGACAACCGCTATAGGTTGGTGTCAAACGCACCACAATCTCTTGGCTTGCATTGATTTCTACACCACGAATCATGCCCAAATCCAAGACCGATAACACCGGAATTTCTGGGTCAGACACCTGTTGTAAAATCTCCCAACATTGCTGCTCAACGTGTTGAATTCGGTTCATGTCACTCACTCCCTGTGAACGCTGTGATTACCACACCATCTCTGGATAGCTGCGTTGTAAATATTGCAACTCGGCAAGGACATAACCTAAATGTTCAGTATGCAAACCTTGCTTGGCACCGCTACGGTAGGCTCCCTCTTGTGGTAGTTGAAGCTCGAAACGCGTTAATTCCGATTGAATAAGTTCTAACCATTTCGCAGGTAATATTGTTAAGTCAGGAACAATGCCGGCTTCTACCAATTGTTTTTCATCGTTAGTCAGTGCAAATAGCTCTTCGGTGAAACGCCACAATTGATTTAAACCATGTTGCACCTTGTCATGTGCTTCTTGCGTACCCAGACTTAAGCGCTCCATCCAAGCTGTTGAAAAACGTTGGTGATATTTCACTTCTTTGAGAGACTTAATCGCAAAGGCAGACAGTTCGGCGTTGTTGCTATTGCTTAACGCGGCAAATAACAAGGCATGATAATGATCCATTAACCATTGACGTACGATGGTCTGTGCAAAGTCGCCATTGGGTTGTTCACAGAGCAGTAAATTGCGATATTCACGCTCAGTTCGAAAGTACGCTAAACGATCTTCATCACGTCCTAAACCTTCAATACTCCCTGCCAGTGAAAGCGCAGTACGTGCCTGACCTAATAAGTCCAAGCCAATATTCGCAAGTGCAATATCAAGCTCAAGTTCAGGTGCATGGCCACACCATTCCGCTAAACGATGTGACAAAATCAGTTGGCTGTCACCAATGTGTAATAGAAATTCGGATAAAACTTTATTGGTCATGCTGTGATCCTCCAATTACATATGCTCAATGCCGTGTGGAATGTTGTAAAAGGTTGGATGACGGTAAACCTTATCCAAATGTGGTTCAAAAAACTCCCCTTTTTCATCTGGTTGTGAACAAGTAATTAACTCAGATTTGACCACCCAAATACTGATACCTTCGTTGCGACGGGTATACACATCACGCGCATTTTGTAAGGCTATTTCATCATCAGGTGCGCGTAAGCTACCCACATGTCGATGGCTTAAACCTTGTTTGCTACGTACGAAGACTTCGTATAAAGACCAATTGTTTTTGTTATCCATGATTAAACTTCCTGTATGTCATTGATGACTTAAATGCTTATGCAATTTTGCGCGTATCATTGAATTGCTGTTGTTTTTTGGCATAGCTTGCTGCTGCATCACGAACCCATTTGCCGCCCTCCCATGCTTTACGACGTGCTTCAATACGTTCATGGTTGCATGGACCTTTACCTGCGATCACATTAAAGAATTCAGTCCAATTCACTTCACCAAACTCATAATGACCGGTCTCTTCATTCCACTTCAGGTCTGGATCTGGCACAGTTAAACCAAGCTGTAAAACTTGTGGCACGGTGTTATCCACGAATTTTTGACGTAAGGCATCATTACTAAACAGCTTAATTTTCCAATTCATGCTTTGTTCACTGTTCGGTGAATTGTCATCACTTGGACCAAACATCATGAGTGCAGGCCACCAAAAACGATTGACTGCATCTTGCGCCATTTGTTTTTGTTCAGGTGTGCCTTCTGCTAAACGCATCATGGCTTCAAAGCCTTGACGTTGATGGAAACTTTCTTCTTTACAAATACGCACCATGGCACGTGCATAAGGACCATACGAGGTACGGCATAAAGCAACCTGATTGACAATCGCCGCGCCATCGACCAACCAACCAATGGCTGCGACATCTGCCCAACTTAAGGTTGGATAATTAAAGATTGATGAATACTTCATGCGACCTGCAATCAGTTTATCCATCATATCGTCACGATCTGCGCCTAAGGTCTCAGCTGCGCTATAGAGATATAACGCGTGACCTGCTTCGTCTTGTACTTTGGCAAGTAATACCGCTTTACGTTTTAAGGTGGGCGCACGGGTAATCCAATTGCCTTCTGGCAACATACCAATCACTTCAGAATGTGCATGTTGTCCAATTTGGCGAATTAAAGTTTTACGATAAGCGTCTGGCATCCAATCCTTTGGCTCAATCGATACATTATTGACAATGTTGTCATCAAATCTTTGTTGTTGCGTGTTCATGTTGTCTCACTTATCCCAAGTGTCGTTAGATTTAAATTAATACGATACAAAAAATAATTCAATTGCTTTTTATTGGTATCATATAAATATTTTTAACATCTATTAATAAGATATTGTTTTTATTTAATTAATATTTTTTTCATACTAAAAAATAATTTTTTTAACAGGGAATTTGATTGACAATCTGTTTTTTTGAATGCAATTTATGAAACACATATTATAAATTTAATATTAACAACGTATCATAAATGGAGTTATATCGATGTTGGATCTTGAGCAAAATTCACAAGACAATACCATTTCAGTGGATGGTAAATATGAGCCATCGGAATCTTTACTGCGCTTAAGTTCATTGGTTCTTGGACAAGAACACGTTGCATCAGCAGACTTACGTACAGTATTTCACGCCATTTCAGGTCAAGCCATTTACCAAGTCAGTAGTCATGGCATTGACACTCAAGCCGTGGTGCAATATGCCAAAACGCATGGTTCAAGTGTTGCCAATTGGACCTTTCATCAACGTGCCAATGCATTAAAGCAAATTGCACAGTACTTATTGGAACGTAAAGAAGACTACTATGCCCTTGCCGCAGCAACGGGCTGTACACGTAAAGATGCGTGGATTGATATCGAAGGTGGTATCGGTACATTATTTGCCTACTCAAGTTTAGTCCGCCGTGAGCTGAGCGATGAAAAAGTTTGGATTGAAGATGATTTTATTCAACTGTCTAAACATGGTTCATTTGGTGCCAAGCATTTACTGAGTCCCAAAGCCGGCGTAGCAGTACATATCAATGCCTTTAACTTCCCGATTTGGGGCATGTTGGAAAAAATTGCACCGACATTATTGGCGGGTGTGCCGTGTATTGTAAAACCTGCAACAGAAGGTGCTCAGTTGACCCATGCAGTGGTGAAGGCCATTCATGAAAGTGGTTTCTTGCCTGAAGGTGCATTACAGCTGATCTGCGGTCAAACCTACGATCTCTTTGAACATTTAAATGAACAGGACACCGTGACATTTACTGGTTCTGCCTCAACGGGACAAAAATTACGTGCACATCCGCATTTAAATGCCTATTCCATTCCATTTAGTATGGAAGCCGATTCAGTCAACAGTGCCATCCTGACAACCCAAGCCTCAGATGAAAGCATTGATTTGTTTGTCCGTGAAATTTTCCGTGAAATGACCACCAAAGCCGGACAAAAATGTACCGCGATTCGCCGGGCATTTGTCCCTACGGCTTTATTAGAGACGGTGCAACAGCGTTTGATTGAGAAGCTGAAAAAAGTCGTGTTGGGTGATCCAAGCCAAGAAGGTGTGACGATGGGTGCTTTGGCGAGCTATAAACAAAAGCTCGATGTTGCAGAAAAAGTCGAAATATTGGCACAAGATGCTGACATTATTTTTGGCAGTCATTTACGCCGAGATATCACTACAAATGGTTCATATTCTGAAAAATCAGCCTTATATCCACCTGCAGTTTTGCTTTGCCGTCAACCGCTTGATGCACAGTACGTCCATCAGGTTGAAGCGTTTGGCCCGGTGGTGACACTGATGCCGTATAGCACAGAAAGAGAGTTGGCAACCTTAGTCGCAAAAGGTGAAGGCAGTCTTGTGGCGTCCATTGTACGCAATGCGGATGAAAATATTGAAAGCTTAGTCGCAAAAATTGCACCATGGCACGGTCGCCTGCATATTCTAGATACCGAAAGTTCACGTGAAAGTACAGGTCATGGTTCACCCCTACCACTTTTAGTCCATGGTGGACCTGGGCGTGCGGGTGGTGGTGAAGAATTAGGAGGCTTACGTGCAGTCAAACATTATATGCAACGTACAGCATTACAAGGCTCACCAAATGTGTTAACCCAAATTGGTCATCGCTGGACAGCAGGTGCACAAGTCTTTGAAGATCGCGTGCATCCATTTAAAAAGTCATTTGATGAACTGCGTATTGGTGAGCGTTTACTAACAGCACGACGCACCATTACCGAAGCAGATATCGTTAATTTTGGTGGTTTGAGTGGCGACTATTTCTATGCACATATGGATAAAATTGCCGCTGCAGAATCATTATTTGGTGAACGCGTTGCGCATGGTTACTTTATTGTGTCTGCCGCAGCGGGTCTCTTTGTCGATGCTGCAGCAGGCCCAGTCATTGCCAACTATGGTATGGATAATTTACGTTTTGTTGAGCCGGTCAAAATTGGTGACACCATTCAAGTGGAACTGACCTGCAAGCAAAAAACACCAAAAACCTTGCGTGATCCTGAACAAAAACCACACGGCGTGGTGGTTTGGGACATTAAAGTGAAAAACCAACGCGGTGAATTGGTGGCAACCTATGACATCTTAACGCTTGTCGAGCGTGATGTATAATTTCGACTCAACCAAAAAAGGAATCAATATGATTCCTTTTTTTTATTTCATAGATATATCTGTATCTTTTTTTGTAAATAGCATTGACGAATAATGAATTTCAACCTAAATTCGATTAATGATACTTTTTAAAATTAAAATAAATAATAAATGTATCAAATATATTTCAATAATAGCTTTGCACAGGAAGTTGCAAAATGAATGACAAAACAATGGTTATAGAAACAGTTGGTTGCATCAAGCAACCTGCCATTTTAATCAAAGTAGGTAGTTTTATGGACATGAATAAAAGGAATTTCGCATGAATAATTCGCAAATAGAAATGAATACACCAGAACTTGCAATGGATATCCCCGAACAATCGAGGACACAGAAAATTGCTTTAGCAACCATCGTTGGTACCACCATCGAGTGGTATGATTATTTTATTTATGCTGCTGTTGCAGGTTTAGTTTTTAACCAACTTTTTTTTTACACCTGCCGGACCTGCTTTCGGAACCCTATTAGTCTTCGCCTCGATTGGTATTAGTTTTATTTTCAGACCCTTTGGTGCCTTTATTGCAGGTTACTTTGGCGATAAATTAGGACGTAAAGCTGTACTCGCTATGACTTTGCTTTTGATGGGTGGGACAACGACCATGATTGGTTTACTTCCAACCTATGAGAATATTGGTATTGCAGCTCCGATCATTTTAATTTTATTACGTATTTTACAAGGTATTTCTGCAGGTGGTGAATGGGGTGGAGCTGTATTAATGGCTGTTGAACACGCTCCTACCAAAAAACGTGGCTTATTTAGTTCATTTCCACAGTTAGGTGTACCACTAGGTTTGTTACTTGCATCCTTTGTTCTGGTGATTATGACCGCTTATGTTTCTCCTGGTGATGCATTTTTAGAATGGGGATGGCGCGTACCATTTTTACTCAGTATTATTTTATTTGGTTTAGGCTATTGGATTCGTCGCTCAGTTGAAGAAAGTCCAGTGTTCGAACAATTAAAAGAGCGTAAAGGCACAGCAAAAAAACCAATACGGGAACTATTTTCTGAGTATAAAAAACTTATTTTAACAGCTTCCCTTCTTACTGCTGGTACAACTTCACTTGGTTATATGACAGCAGGCGGTTTCATTCAAAGTTTTACTACTAATCCAAATGGCATGGCATTAGATCGACCAACAATTTTGAGTTTAGTCTGTACTTCTGCAGTCATTTGGACATTCTTTACTTGGCTTTCAGCAGTCATGTCCGATAAATTTGGTCGAAAACCTATTTATATTTTAGGTTCAATCATCCAAATTTTAACTGCACTATTCTTATTCCCATTGGTTAGCACTGGTGAATATGTATATATTATGCTTGGTTTAGCAATACTCGCTATGGGAATTGGAATCACCTATGGTGTGCAAGCTGTTTATTATTCTGAACTCTTTCCTGCATCTATTCGATTCTCTGGTATTTCAATTACTTATGCAATCGGATCAATCATTGGTGGTGCATTCGCACCCCTGATTGCTGCAGCTTTAATCACTAAAGCTAACGGCATTTTCTTGGTAAGCACCTATCTGACGGTTATGGCTGTTATTGCTTTCATTGCAATCTGTGTACTTAAAGACCGCACAGGTATTACACTGGAACCAACCGATGAAGCTGAGAATGCACAAAAGAAATCGCCATTTGTTTGGAAATAATCTTAGCGTTTAGATTTTTAAAATGACTTGCACATGATGTCATTAAAAATAAGACTTGACTCGGACTTTTCAATCCGAGTTTTTTCTTGACTGATGCTTATAAATTTCTGCATATACTAACAGTCAAAAGAAGTATAGGCTGACTAACTAAAAATGAATTGTTTAAATTAATTATTTTATGAATGTTAATTCTTCTTTTATTAATTTTACGCTTATAAATCTCATACCCAAGATCTTATCTAGAGTGTTTCTTTGTTTTTAAGAAATTTTAGTCTTGCAAAATGGCTTAGGAAATATGTTAAATATTGAATATGAATCACATTTCAGTTCAAGCTCCCACTTTTTTCAACTCGCTCAGGTTATAATGATCGTCTCCCAAAATACGATTGATCTAATATGAGCACCTCCAATGACCCTTTACACGGCAAAAAACTTGCTGACATCTTGGATGAATTATTAGATTACTACGATGGTTTTGAAGGCTTAAGCCGTAAAATTGAAATTAGATGTTTTTGCATAGATCCAAGCGTTAAATCATCACTACGATTCCTACGTACTACACCTTGGGCACGTGAAAAAGTAGAAAGCTTATATTTGTATGTCTTACGCCAAAAAGCCAAACAGAAAGCATAACGATTAATACCTAAGCTCAAATAATCTTGTATAGCAGTTTGTGTTTTAAGATAAAATGAAACTGCTGAATCCTTCTAGCTATTCCTTGCACGCAGTATTTTCGCCTCAGATTTAATTCGATCCCTATTATGAGCAATCCTTTTTCCCAGCATCCTCAAATTGGTGTAGTTACTACATTTTCTGAATTGATTCACAGTCATTTCGAAGGTCAAATGAATGCGCTTTGCTGGCAACGTAGCTTACAAGGTGACTTTAAAGAAGTAGTCAAAAAACTCGAACTGATTGAAAATATTACTGAAGTTTCTATAGATGATCTGATGGAATTAAAGCTTTCAGCGCAAGGTCATTTAGCAAGAGAAATCATTTTAAATGACATGCAACAATTAACAGCATTTGGTGCATCACCCTCGCTGAATTTGCTTAAATGTTATGAACGCGATGATGAATTCGATTTCATCTCAACCGATGTTTATTCTTTTCATGTTGATCGATCACCCATCGCTACCGATACCTTTTTATGTACGTATTATGGTGCTTCTAGTGATATTGTGCCAAATGATCAAGTCACACAAAAAATCTTAATTCCTGAAATACGAGATCAACTCAAAGCTTTATACGATGGCCCTGACTCAGAGTTTGATGACTTTTTAAAGGAATATTTTTTTGATTTACATTATCAACTCAAAGACAATGCTGTGCCTGTAAATTTAGGCAATGGTCATCTATGGCGTTTAGCGGTGGATCATCCTACACAGCCAGTTTTACCTTGTGTGCACCGCGCACCTGTTGAAAATGCAGGTGAATATCGGCTTATGCTGATTTGCTGATTTGCTGATTTGCTGATTTGCTGATTTTAAATATTGATAAATCCTGAGTCCATACGATCCATTCTGTCTAATGAATGAACCGTAATTGAGATCGAGCTGAATTAAGGCAGCGGTAAAGCACTGGCAGTAGCCAAATATCTGTTTGTGCTTGATCGTATTGTACCTTGGCAAATGCAGATTCGAAATTGCTGACATTTTTAGCAAAAGTACTTTGTAATGCCGTCGAAATACCAACAGCTAAGCCTAGGCGTATAAACGCAGTAGAATATAAAGACATGATTTTTCCCACTCATTTATTAAAAAAAAGTGGCGGGAATGTTTTAGGCTATCCCGCCATTAGCGGGGCATAAACAGGAGGAGGTGTTTGCAGTAAGAGATCAGGCGCTTGATAAAGATTCGTCCAAACAAATTTTGGCAAATATTCAAAGGCCGGATGCGCAATAAAAAGAATCGATTGTTGATTTTGTACAATCTAATGCGTCATAGACGGCAAATACTGTTGATAATCTTCACCGAGTTGCAGATCACTTGCGATATTTTTGTCTAGTTTGCTACTTGATTCAGATGCTTGATGCAACGAATGCTGCGGATTGGTTTCACTGCTGACGCATAAGGTATTTTGATGATGACCAAAATGATAGCTTTGAACAACTTGGGTTTGCTCTTCATGCACACAGAAAGCGGCTGCCACGTTCCAAAGGCTTTGGAACATGAACAATCCGACTAAGACTGTTATCCATGTCGCAGAACGCATATTGCATCAATCAAGAAAATTTGAATGATGATAAAGCTTGGAGTCGGTCGAAGGTCAAGTGAATCTTTGAATTTGTCTTAAAAATGGATTGCCATAGAGATATAACGTAACGCATTCGCTTTAATCCCCTGACACGGCACATTCTAAAGACAATCCATTGGTTCATGATTACGATTTTTATCAGCGAAACTTTTTTAATTTAGTTCTGAATCATTCTTCAACTTAGCTTTTCTTGTCACAACTAAGCCGCAGAGCACCACCAATGTCGTAACACCTAAAGATAATGAAGTTTCATAACTGTAGGCTGGAGATAAAAACATATAGATCAGCACACTTAAGATCACCAAAATGACTGCCCATGTCAGCCATGGAAATAGCCACATTTTAAACGCAACCTCAGTTCCATTTTTTTCGATTTGTGTTCTCAATTTAAGCTGTGAAAATGCAATCACTAAATAAACCAATAAGGCAATTGAACCTGTTGTAGACAGTAAAAATCCAAATACTTGGCCTGGAAATAAATAATTGACTGCACAGCAAATTAAGCCCACTACAGACGATGCCAATACTGCAATTGCAGGCACACCAGAGGCATTAATTGATGTGACCCATTGAGGTGCTTCTTTGCGTGTCCCCAATGAAAATAGCATCCTTGATGAACTATAAAGTGCAGCATTCATACAACTTGCAACCGCAATAAAGACTACACTATCAATAATCAATTTTGATTGAGGGACATTTAAACTTACCAAGACATATTGGAAAGTGCCTAATTGTTGTAATTGTGGTGAACGCCAATCGACCAGTGCAACCGTTATAAAAATTGAAACCACAAAAAATAAGATGACCCGATACAGTACTAAATTGGTTGCACGTTTAATTTTTTGTTCAGGATCTTTTGATTCTGCTGCAGCGATAGACAGTATTTCTACACCAAAGAATGAAAATGCTGAAATCAATATTGCTGAAAGTACACCACCCAGGCCATTTGGCATAAATCCATCATTTTTAAACAGATTTTCTACACCACTTACATTAGGTGCTAAGGGCCAAAACCCCAATATGGCGGTGAGTCCAATGGCGATAAAAATTACAATAGCCAAGACTTTTATCAGAGAAAACCAAAATTCAAACTCACCAAAACTCCGAGTACTAAAAAAGTTCGCTAAACTGAGAAGCACAATAAAGAATGTCGCAAATACAGCACTGGATATTGAAGGAAACCATGCATGCAGAATTTCTGCACCAGCGATTGCTTCAATTGGAATAACCAAAACCCAAAACCACCAATATAGCCATCCGATGGTAAAGCCAGCCCAAGGCCCAATGGCTTTTCTTGCATAGGTTGAAAATGAGCCGGTGTCAGGTTGAGCTACAGCCATTTCTCCCAACATTCGCATGATTAAAAAAACCAAAATACTGGTAGTAATATAAGCAAGAACGGCGGCAGGCCCTGCTTTTGCAATCGCAGCAGATGATCCAACAAACAGTCCAGCACCAATTACACCACCAATACTGATCATTGTAATATGCCGATTAGATAGCCCTGCACCCAGTTTTGCAGTTGAATTATGTGTGGCTAAGCTATCATCATGCATCGATTAGATTCCCTGTCTGCACGGTCAGTCGTACAAATCATTATTTCCAAGATCATTAGGAATAAAAAAGGGAAAACGCTGTGTTCTCCCTTGTTTTGTAACAATTTAATCTAGAAAATGAGTTTTTCATAGTTCTAATCAAAACTTTAAGATGCAGCTTAATACCATTTTTTCATCTAATTCACTGTTATTACTTATATAATTTATATTTATTTAAAAACTTATTTGACCATTTTCTAAATACAAAATATGGGCTTTTAAATAATCTAACTCATCGCCATGATGCGTAACATATATCATCGGCAGCGCCAACTGTTCTTTCACCGTGTTTAAAAATGGCAATATTTGATCTTTCAGCCTGCGGTCCAGTCCTGTCAGCGGTTCATCTAACAGCAGTAAGTCAGGCTGTGACAGCAATGCGCGTCCTATGGAAACGCGCTGCGCCTCACCGCCAGAAAGTTCATGCGCCCGCCGTTTGAGCAGTGGCTGTAACTCAAGCAGATTAGTCACTTGCTCAAATTTAAATTTCGCATTTTCCTGAGCGCCTAAGTTCTCCGCATATTGCAGATTTTGCTGCACATTCATATGCGGAAAAAGCCATGCTTTTTGAAAAATCAGCGCAATACTGCGTTGATGCATCGGCACGTTAATCTTCTGCGCCGTATCGAACACATCACGCTGATTCAGCAATATATAACCTTGCTGCGGCTGCAGCAAACCAACCAAATTTTTCAGCAGCGTAGACTTGCCGCTGCCTGATGGCCCCATAATGCCAAGCAGCTGTTCTTGCATCTGCAGCCGAGCCTGCAATTGAAAATCTGCATATTGAAACTGAAAATCACACTGAAGCATGGCAGGCTCCGAGTTTTCGCTGATAGCGCTGTAAAATATAATAATTGGCAATCAATGCGCCAAAAGCCGCCAGCAGTGAAAGGATCACTAAACGCATTGCGGATTCTTCGCCATTGGGCTGCTGTATCAGCGAATAGATAGCAATTGGAATGGTTCGGGTTTCATCAGGAATATTACCCACAAAGGTAATGGTTGCGCCAAATTCGCCTAAACTTCGGCTAAATCCTAAAATGCTCCCGATTAAAATGCCCGGCAATGCCAGCGGCAGGCTAATTGATGCAAATACCCGTAACGGATGCGCGCCTAGTGAGCTTGCAACCTGCTCCAGCTGCTGATTAATCATTTGAAAAGACAAACGGATCGGCTGCACAATCAGCGGAAATGACACAATCATGGATGCTAAAACGGCGCCTTTCCAATTAAAAGCCAGTTGAATGCCCCATTCATTGAGCAGCTTGCCGATCCAGCCATTTGAACCAAACAGCACCAATAGCAGATAACCTAAAACCACCGGCGGCAGCACCATCGGCATTTGTAACAGCGCTTCGACTAAAAATTTCAAATGAAACTCATAGCGCGCCAGCACCCAAGCCAGCCCAATAGCAAATGGCAAGCAAAATACAGTGGCGCAAACGGCAACCTTAGCCGACAGAAACAAGGCGCTCCACTCTTCTGGGCTGAGCATGCTTTAGCCTTTCACACCAAAGCCATAATGCTTAAAAAGCATTTTGCTTTGCGCATGGTCTTTAAGATAACGGTAAAACTTCACGGCCTCAGGTTTAGCTGCGCCTTGATGTGTTAAAGCCAATGGATGAATGATAGGTTGATGAGTATGATTTGGAAAAATCCCGGCTATTTTAACTTTAGAACTGATCAGCGCATCGGTACGGTAAACAATCCCCGCTTGGCACTCACCGCGTTCAACAAAAGCCAAAGCCGATCGTACATCATCTGTCCCGACAATCCTTCCATTCAAACTTGATAGCCAGCCCAACTTGGTTAGGCTTTGTTTGGCATATTTTCCAGCAGGTACAGACTCCATTTGTCCTGTACATAAGTGACCTTTGAATGCCTTGGCAAAATTAAACTGCGGCGCGGCTTTAAATTGCATATTCACCGCTTTAGGCGTAATCAGCACCAAATCATTGCTTAGCATGTTGAATACTTGCTTTGCAGGTATTTTCTGTTTTTGCACCAAATAATTCATCCAATCCACATCTGCTGAAAAATACAAATCACTTGGCGCACCGGCTTCAATCTGTTTGGCTAAAGCAGATGACGCGCCAAATACCGGTACAATTTTGATGTCTGGATTCTGTGCCTGATATTGCTTTGCAATATCGCTGATAGCATTGCTTAAACTGGCTGCAGCATAAATTTTGACTGTTTCCGCCTGAGATGCGCCAGCAATGAAGCTCAGTCCTACTGCTAAAATAAATTTGAATCGCATAGCAAACTCCTAATGCTGAATAAATACGCCTTGAAGAATTTGTCCTGCTTGCACAGACTGCCCTGCAGGAATCCGAACAATGCAATTGGCTTGCATTAAATTGCTCAACATATGCGACTGCTGTTTAGACAGGCTGGTTAGTTGAAGCTTGCCTTGCTTATCAAAGTGCGCCGACATTCTTAAAAACCGCTCACGTGCATCTGCTTTTAGGTCATGTGTCATGACTGCGCTGAACCAGTCCAGCGCAGGTGTTTGACCTTGTAGGGCTTTCAATAATCTATCTGTATAAATTTGCATGCCGACATAGACTGCAGCGGGGTTGCCCGGCAGTCCGAGTAAATAACAGGAACTGCTGTCAGGACGTCGATATTGTGCAAACAGCATCGGTTTGCCGGGTTTTTGTTTCACTTTCCAGAAAATTTGCTGAAAACCGATGTCCAAGGCTGCCGGCCGAACAAAATCATAATCACCGACAGATACGCCGCCAGTCGTTAAAATTAAATCAAAGCTGTCTTTTAAACAGTTGAATAAATCTAAAACCGCCTGTTTTTCATCTGCAATATGAATCACTTCAACTTGGACGTGATGCGACTGAAACCATACTAAAATCAGCGGCGCATTGGCATCAAATATTTTACCAGCACGGTAATCTTCTATATTTTGCGCAACTTCATCACCTGTAATTACGACCGCAATTTTCGGATAGGCAAAAACTTCGCAGTGTGAAATACCAGCCATACTGAGCGCTGCAATTGATCCAACCGTCAGCTTTTGACCACGCGCTGCTAAACATTGTCCAAATGAAATTTCCTCACCTGCATCTCGAATATCTGCATGCGGGCTTAAGACTGCAGTCAGTTCAATCTGCTGTCTATCCGCCTTTACAATTTCTTGCCGCGCTACAGTTGCCGTGCCTTCAGGTATCGGCGCGCCAGTAAATATG
Source organism: Acinetobacter sp. CFCC 11171 (assembly GCF_003268405.1). Classification (NCBI taxonomy): domain Bacteria; kingdom Pseudomonadati; phylum Pseudomonadota; class Gammaproteobacteria; order Moraxellales; family Moraxellaceae; genus Acinetobacter; species Acinetobacter sp. CFCC 11171. The sequence goes on from NZ_LQXP01000010.1 coordinate 54,471, forward strand.
CGGACAGCTTGCCCTGCTTTTAAGCTTATTTCAGCCGTTTGCCCTGCGCGGATTTCTCCAATGAGCTCAAATTGCGTGCCTGCTTTAATTTCACCCGCTGCGCAAATGGCATAACCGTCTACAGCACTCTGAGCAAATAAAGGCAGCTGAATTTGTGAATGCACATCTGCCGCCAAATAACGGCCTAAAGCGCGCTGAAGCGCCAAAGTTTCATGCGCTAAACTTTGCGTATGTGTCTGAATCAGCGCAAGTGCTTCGTCCACTGAAATCAGCCCTGCTTCAGCACCGCAGCCTGTATGCAATACGGCTTGGTTCATTGGTAACCTCCTGCATGCGGAATATTCTTCTGCACATCAAATAGATGCACCAAGGCAGGTAAAATGGCAACCAGTGATTCTTTTGCGCCTTGTCTGCTGCCCGGCAGTGTAATGACTAAACTGTCATCAATATAGCCAGCAACACCGCGGCTGAGCGCTGCATAAGGCGTGCGTTTCTGCCCAAAACTGCGGGATGCTTCCATTAGCCCAGGAATTTCCCGTTTTAACAGCGGCTGAATGGTTTCAACGGTTAAATCTTTCTGGCCTAGACCTGTACCGCCCACGGTCAAAATCAGCGGATATTGCGTCTTATGCTGTTCAACAAGAGCCAAAAGCTGTTCAGGACTGTCCGGTATCACTTGATAGCTGATGTTGCTGAAATTCGCTTCTTCTAAAATTTCGAGGACATTTTGCCCTGCAGTATCTGATTTTTTACCGGCAGCAACCGTATCTGAAAGCACAATAATCGACGCCGATAAGCTTTCTTTCAATACACGGGTAAAATGTGATTTACCGCCTTTTTTCTTTTGCAGTTTCACCTGATCTAGGCATAAATCTTCAGGCTCACAGTGCGGTTTCAGCATGTCATACAGCGTTAAACCGGCAAGACTGACCGCAGTTAATGCTTCCATTTCCACACCCGTTGGGCCAATGGTTTCGACCACAGCACTGATTTCGACATGCGCCTCAAATAATTCATATTCGACATCTGCACGGTAGATCGGCAGCGGATGACACAGCGGAATGAGTTCATCCGTGCGTTTTGCGCCCAATATACCTGCAATCCGTGCGGTTTTCAGCGCATCGCCTTTTTCTGTATTGCCATTACGCAGCAGTTCAATGCAATGTGGCGGCGCATGCAGAATTCCAGTTGCAATGGCTGTACGGTAACTTTCCGCTTTCATGCCCACATTTTTCATTGCTTTGTCCTTATCTTATTCATTTGCGTCTGCAGTATTAAATTTGGAGTTTTATAGGTGCCATTGGTAAATATTGGCGTTCAAATGCATGGTCTGATGGCTGTTTTGATGTGCATGTTCACATGACTCGCCATGAATATGAGCATGCTGCGCTGCATGACTTGTCGCCTTGGGCACATGATCTTTACGAATACAGCAGCCCTCTACATATTGGCTGCTGCCGTCCATATAAAACTCTTCTTTCCAGACCGGAACTTCATGCTTAACCCGCTCAACCGCTTCTTCGCAGGCAGCAAAAGCCTCACGTCGGTGCGGCGCATAGGCCATGGCGATAATAGCGGTATCACCGACCTGCAGCGCGCCAATACGGTGTACAACCCGTACATATGACACGCCGTATTTGGCTTGAATTTCCTGTTCAATTTGCTGGATCATTTTTTCAGCCACAGGCGCATAAGCGGTATATTTCAAAGCTTTTACCGCTTTGCCTTCATGGTGATTACGCACCGCGCCTATAAATACACCTATACCGCCGCATTCAGGAAATGCCTTAATGCTGTCAAAATCGGCTTGGCTGAATACCGTGTCTTGTATGCGTGAAATATACTTGAGCTCCATATTCAGCCTCCCGCCACAGGTGACAACAGCACAACGGTACTGTCCTGCATCAATGCGGTTTGCCTTGGCACAATGTCATCTCCCATAGCGCAGGCGCAGCGTTCAAGCATGCTGAACGACTCCGGAAATTGATCTGTAACTTGCTGCAAAACCTCTGCAATCGACTGCTGTGCGAAGCAAGTCAGACTCAAATTCTCTGGCAGCAGGCGTTCAATAGCGCCAAAAGATTCTATTTTGATGGTGATATGAGTCATCTTTAACCTCCAATCATATGCATGCTGATTTTTCTAGATGGACTGGATTGAGCTGTTGTGGCATGAAAGCCTTGCTCCTTCTGCCAAATATAACTGCCTAATTTTTGCTGCAAAGCCATTGCATCGAGCGGCATTAACTCAGTTGTTTTACTGCTTTTCAGCTGTTGAATTTCATGGCTGAGATTTAAACCTTTTCGGGCAAACAGGCAGTTAAAAAACTCGCCTTGCGCATTCAGTCTTAGACGGTCGCAGCTGCCGCAAAAAGAATTGCTGATGGTTGAAATAATACCTAGAGGCAAGCCGTTGATTAAGTAAGATCTGGCTGGTGACGCACCTTGACCGTGCACCGTTTGCACTTCAAAAACAGTATTGAGTTTATCCAGTATGTCTTGTTCGGTAATGACCGCAGCTTTAGACCAGTTTTGATCACCATCCAGCGGCATAAACTCGATAAACCGCAGTTCGAAACCTTGTTGCAGCGCCCATTTTGTTAATGGAATGATTTGCTGTTCATTTAGACCTTTCATTAACACAGCATTGATTTTTATTTCAAAGCCAGCTTGCTGAGCAGCTTCAATCCCGTCTAATACAGGCTGTAATTGTTTTTGTGTCAGCTGGAAAAATTGCGCTTCATCCAAACTGTCCAAGCTGATATTTATGCCATCTAGGCCAGCTTGTTTTAGGGCCTGTGCATATTGCTTCAGATAATGCGCATTGGTGGTCATGGAAATACGTTTAAGGCCTAGCTTTCTCAACTGCTGCAGCTGTTGAATAAAATGCACAACGCCTTGACGCATGAGCGGTTCGCCGCCCGTGATCCGGATCTGATCAATCCCGCGCAGCACCATAAATTCACAAAAATTGTAAAGGGATTCAAAACTGAGAAGATTGTGCTTTTTCATCCATTCAGGATGTTCAGGCATGCAATAGACACATTTAAAATTACAGCGGTCTGTCACTGAAATGCGCAACTTGCGTTTTTCACGGCCAAACTGATCCTTAAAAATGGTCACTGGCTGTAATTGTGTCATGCTGTTCATGTTTATCTTCCATGGCGCTGTCATTTGCCCTGTCTTAGCTCAGTACAAATTTTGCGCCCTCTTTTCTTGCAGTAAAAATTGCAATAAGTGTTCCAACTTTGCGCTTTTTTGAATATTTTTTAAGATGCTTTTGTTTTAATATTTTAATCAATAATATCAATTATTTATGCCTACTTAATCAAGAATATTAAACACAAATTGACGTTAAGATGCTGATATATATAACATAATCAAGCTGCTTTATTGCTGATGAGCGCGGTTAAAGTCTATCAATGGGACGCCATCCATCTTCATTGGCTCAAAACTGCACTTGAACATCATCCATTCACATAAAAGCGCATAGCAAATTAAAAATTTTAGAGGAAATTCAGCTGACGGTGCTGCTGCAGCTCATCCAAAGAATTAATACTGTGAAAAAAGAGTGCATGGTTCTGAAAACGTGCGACTTGCATGTGCATTTTACTAAAACACCCCTTCAAACTGCGCTGTTTTTGATCAAGATGCGCCTGCAGCTTTGCGAGACTGCTTCGTTTCAGCAAACAAAATGGATACAGCGCTTTGCCATTAATTTCCACTACAGCTACTTCACACAAGGGATCCCGCTGCATGGCCTGATGCAATCTCGAAAGCACTCTCTTCGGGATATAGGTCACATCGCACGGGACAAACAAAACATAATCAGACTCAACATGTGACCACGCGCTTTTCATCCCCATCAATGGCCCTAAAAATCCGGCTTCATCATCTTGATAAAAGCGGATCGAGGGAATGAGCCGTTTATAAATCGAATGATCGCGATGGCTGTTGATCCAGACATTTTCAGCCCGTGATTTCAACTGCTGATGGATCTTAATCAGCTGAATTTCATTATCAAATTTTTGCAGCACTTTATTCATGCCGTTCATTCTGCGGGCCTGACCGCCCGCCAAAATAACCAAGTCTGTTTCTGGATAGCCTACTGATTTGGTGATTTTCTTCATCATTCTGCGTACTCCGTCTGACAGGCTTTAATTAAGCCTCGAATTTCTGATAAGCACGAACCGCAATTGCCGCCAGCCTTTAAACATGCAGTAACTTGTTTTTCATGAGTAATATTCTTTTCTTTAATGGTTTCGATAATGGTATTTTTACCGACTTTAAAGCAGCTGCACACCAGCGGACCTGCACTGTTGGTCATGTTCATCGGCTGACCTGCAAGCAGCGCTTTGCGGTGCATTGCGCTTAGTCGTTCACGCTTAAACATGCCAGCAATCCAATCACGGTCTGGCAGCATAGAGCGTTGCGCAATATATAGACTGGCAATTAAATGCCCATCTTGCAGCACCACGGTATGACTCAAATCGGCAGTTTGATCTTCCAAATTCAGCCATTCAAAGCTTTCATCGGTAAATGGCAGTAATGTTTTCAGCTGCTGAACCGTGTTTCTAAATTTTTTACGATCTGCCAACTCAAAACGTGTCGCTTTCGCTGTTTTAATTTTGGTCCACCACACCGTGTTTTGAATGGTGTTTTGCACCATTTGCTCAAAGCCGTCACGTACATACAGTACACCTTGCCACTGTGTATAAAACGGCTGTACAAATACAGGTGTATGTTTAAATTCAGGCTCACCAGATAGTGCATCGACCACAGGATTCACCACTTTGCCAATACGCGCATCCGATGCGACTTGGTCATTCCAATGAATTGGCGCAAAAATTTGACCGCGTCGAATTTTACTGCTGACCTGTGCACGTAAAATACATAAGCCCCAGTTAGATTTCACCTCAACCAGTTCACCATCTTTAACACCAAACTTCAGTGCATCTTGCGGGTGTATTTCACAAAATGGTTCGGCGATATGTGTACTCAAGTTTGCAGATAAACCCGTACGGCTCATGGTGTGCCATTGATCACGGATACGGCCAGTATTTAAAACCAGCGGATATTCGCCGCAAATCTTGTTCAAAGGGTCAATAGCGGTTGTTGCTACAAACTTAGCTTTGGCATCGGCATGGCTGAATTGGCCTGCTGCAAACAAACGGCTGACTGCATCAGTGCTCTGATCTAACTGCCAAACTGGCCATTGCACGGGCTTTAATTCAGCATAATCTTGTGCAGACAACTTACTTAAACCCTGCAAGTTAAAGTAGCGAAAAGACTCAGTGGTATCACGTTGATCTAAAGGCGCATTTTGATAAGCAGATAATTTTGCATGTTCAATAAATATGTCATAGCTGCTGCTGTAGTCAAAACCGCTATAACCCATCTTTTTCGCAACTTGTGCAATAGACCACCAGTCTGCTCTGGCTTCACCCGGCGCATCTAAAAAAGCAGTTTGACGTGAAATACGGCGTTCAGAATTGGTAACGGTTCCGTCTTTTTCACCCCAGCCCAATGCAGGTAAAAGCACATCTGCATATATTGCTGTGTCTGTGTCTTTGCAAATATCCGACACCACTACAAACTCGCATTGCTCTAAGGCACGTTTGACTTGATCTGCATCTGGTAAGCTAACTACAGGATTAGTAGCCATAATCCAGATGACTTTTATTTTGCCGCTTTCAACCGCCTGAAACAGATCAACCGCTTTTAATCCCGCTTTATTGGCAATAAATGGACTTTGCCAAAACGCTTGTACTAATGCCTGATGCGCTGTGTTATCGACATCTAAGTGCGCAGCCAGCATATTGGCTAAGCCGCCAACCTCGCGGCCACCCATTGCATTGGGTTGACCTGTCATAGAAAAAGGCGCTGCACCTAATTTTCCGATTTTGCCAGTCAGCAAATGGCAGTTAATAATACTGTTGGCTTTGTCTACACCGCGCGAAGACTGATTAACCCCCATCGAAAATAGCGACAAAACTTTGTCAGTTTGCGCAAATTTTTCAAAAAATAGCTGTAATTTTTCTAAAGAAATACCTGTATGCTCAGCAACTGCTGTCATAGAAGCTTCTGTTTCACTGTGCTCCAGCGCTTGCGCCAAACCTTGAGTATGTTTGGTGATAAAATCTACATCACTATGATTATTTTGTACTAAATACTGCAGCAAACCGTTGAACAGTGCGACATCTTGCCCCGGTAAAATTGGTAAATGCAAATCTGCAGCCTCACAGGTACTGGTAAAGCGCGGATCAATGACCACCACGAACAAATCACGTTCTTCTTTGGCTTTCATAATACGCTGATACAGCACGGGATGGCACCATGCTGTATTGGATCCGACCAGCACCACCATATCTGTATGCTCAAAGTCTTCATAGCTTGCTGGTACAAGGTCTTCACCAAATGCACGCTTATGTGCCGCCACAGCCGATGACATGCAAAGCCGTGAATTGGTGTCAATATTTGCAGTACCTAAATAGCCTTTGACAAATTTGTTAACGGCATAGTAATCCTCCGTCAGCAGTTGGCCCGACACATAAAAAGCGATGCTTTCACGTCCGTAAAGATCTATACATTGCTGAAATTTTTCGGCAATCAGTGCTGTTGCTGTGTTCCAATCTGTAGCCTGACGAGTATGAAATGGTGATGTTTGACGCCCAAGCATCGGCTGTAAAACACGTGTTTCTAATCCAATCGTATCGGCTAAGTTACTGCCTTTAATGCACAGCTTGCCATAGTTTGATGGATGGTTCGCATCGCCAGTCACGCTCACTTTTTGCCCTAAAGCTGTCTGTTCAACTGTTGCGCTCACGCCGCAGCCGACACCGCAATATGGACAAGTGGTTTGCGTTGTTTTAATTTTATTTTCTGTGGAGCTATGCAGTTCCACTATCGGGATGCTATTCACTTCTGCTGGCTCCTTTTCCAATTCTAACGAGGTATTGCAATAATTTTTAATATTAGACTACTTGCATAAGTAGATTTTTAATCAACACTTAATTCATATAGGAAGTTCCCTCTCCTTTTAAAGGATGAGGAACATAGTTCCGCAAGTGGGAGAGGATTTATATGAAAAGCCCCCTCATCCTCACCTTCTCCCAGTGGGAGAAGGGACTTTCAAAATTAAAGACGCATTACCCTGCTTTCTTTAATGCAAAATCCTTACCAAACAGCAATTTGTTTCGGATGCTTGAAATTGGAGTTTGATCTGAAATCAATTCTGCATACCATGCACCGTCTTCAGTATCGCCAAACAGCACAGCGCCAACCACTCTATCTTTTTGAATAATAATGCGTTTATAAATCTGACGCTTTTCATCATTCAAAATAATGTCTTCAAAATCATCCTGCGGTTCAAAGTTGCCAGCTGAAAATACATCACAGCCGCTGACTTTTAACTGCGTCGGAACCGTAGGCGCTTTGAAGGTTAAGCTGCCATGTTCGGCCAAATGCGATGCACAAATGAATGCCTGTCCCCAAAGCGGTTCAACTAAACCGAAAGTTTGGCTTCGGTGTTCAATACATTCACCCACCGCATAAATACTCGGATCAAAAGTTTGCATGGTGTCATTCACCATGACACCGCGGCCGCAGCGCAGTCCTGCACTTTGCGCAAGCTCAATATTCGGACGAATACCCACCGCAAAAACCACAAGATCTGCATCTAAAACAGTACCGTCTTGCAAACGCAGCTGCTTCACATGGCCATCTTCACCCATCAACTCTTGGGTATTTGCTGCGGTCATGATTTTTATACCTTTTTGTTCAATCGCATGATTGAGCATTAAGCTGGCTTTTTCATCTAACTGACGGTCCATAATACGATCCATCAAATGCAGTACTGTGACATTCATGCCACGCTGTTTCAGGCCATACGCAGCCTCTAGGCCAAGTAAACCGCCGCCAATCACCACTGCATTTTGCTTAGATTTACAGTAATCCAGCATGCGGTTTACATCATAAATATCACGGAAGCTGAGAACACCTTTTAAGTCAGTTCCCGGTATAGGCGGAATAAATGGCTTAGAACCTGTCGCTAAAATCAGACGGTCATAATCGATGACCAAGCCTTTTTCTGTGTATACCTGCTTGCGCGGACGGTCTATGCGTACCGCCGCATCACCTGCTACAAAACGGATATTTTTGTCTTTATACCAAGCATGTGAATGCAGCATGATATCTTCAATGGTTTTATCACCTGAAAGCACAGGGGAAAGCATAATTCGGTTGTAATTACCCCAAGGTTCTTCACCAATGACCGTAATTTCATAACGCTCTGGCGCCATATCCAGCAGATCTTCTAAGCAACGCATACCTGCTAAGCCATTGCCGACCAAAACAAGTTTCATCAACTCAGACGATGGCGCGTTATTGGTAATATAGGTTTTTTGAGCAGTTGGACTAATCAGCACGCGGCCATTTTCAATTTTGCTTGGAAAAACCAAGAGTTTTTGGTCTTTATCTTCTAAGCAGCGTCCAGTAGCAAGGCTGAAATGCTGTTTATAAATGGGTGATGCCACAACACGCTCACCCTGCAAGTCACCAATAATACCGCGGGACATAACATAGGCTTGACTAAACGGATCTTGATTGCTCAGTGCATAAACCCGCTTTTCTTCACCGACACGGAATATCGCAATTTGCTGATTTTCAATCAGTGCGCCCACACCTGTATTTGGCGTAATATCATCTAATGCACAAATATCAAACCAGTCTAAATCATTCATTTCTTTTAAAACTGTCATCTTTAAGTTCCTCTTATCATTCTTTAGCTTTATTAGATCTCTTACAGAAGTTCTTTTTATCCATAAATTCATTTAGATCTAAATTCCCTCTCCTTTTAGGAGAGGGTTAGGGAGAGGTATTTGTTAAAACTCTTCATCCTAGCCTTCTACCTGAGCCATATAAGGTCTAAGTAAAGGAATTTATACTTTGAAAAATAATGGAAAATTTTAATTTTAACTTTCGTAAGATCTCTATTGCTGTGATTAAGCTTCAACCACTGGAATGCGTGACGAATCGCGTTCAGCTTCTGTTTTGGGTCTGATTTGACCGCGAACGGATGCAAACTGAATATGCGGATCATTTTGCTGTTCTGCTTTTGCATTCACGAAAGTCACAAAGCGTTTACGTACTTCAGGATCTTCTACAGCAGTACGCCATTCATCTTGATATGTACCCACAACATGGCTCATACGGCGTTCAAGTTCACCCGCTACGCCAAGCGAATCATTTACAACGACATCTTTCAGGTAATCTAAACCGCCTTCCATGTTGTCGCGCCATACAGAAGTACGCTGCAAACGGTCTGCTGTTTGAATGTAGAACATAAAGAAACGGTCAATGTATTTGATCAATGTTTGCGTATCTAAGTCTGATGCCAAAAGCTCTGCGTGACGTGGCTTCATACCGCCATTGCCGCATACATAAAGGTTCCAGCCCTTTTCTGTCGCAATCACGCCCACATCTTTACTTTGCGCCTCAGCACATTCACGGGTACAGCCCGACACAGCCATTTTCAGTTTGTGCGGTGAGCGAAGGCCTTTGTAGCGGTTCTCTAAATAAATCGCCAAGCCGACTGAATCGTCCACGCCATAACGGCACCAAGTACTGCCGACACAAGATTTCACTGTACGCAGTGATTTGCCGTAGGCATGGCCAGACTCAAAACCAGCAGCAATCAATTTTTCCCAGATTTCAGGCAGTTGATGCACTTGTGCACCAAACATATCAACACGCTGACCGCCTGTAAGTTTGGTATATAGACCATATTCTTTGGCAATTTGACCCACGGCAATTAATCCGTCCGGAGTAACTTCACCGCCTGCCATACGTGGCACGACTGAATAAGAGCCGTCTTTTTGTATGTTGCCTAGGTAGTAGTCATTACTGTCTTGCAAGCCCGCATGGCTTGGTTTAAGTACAAAGTCATTCCAGCATGAAGCTAGGATATTGGCTGCCGTCGGTTTGCAGATATCACAGCCTAAGCCATGGCCATGCTGCTGAATCAGGTCATCAAAAGTTTTGATTTCATTCACACGTACCAAGTGATAGAGCTCTTGGCGTGAATAAGCAAAGTGTTCACATAAATGGTTATTTACAGTTACACCTTGACGCTGAAGCTCCGATTTAAGTACTTGAGTGACTAATGGCGCACAGCCGCCGCAAGCTGTTGCAGCTTTAGTACATTTTTTCAATGCGCCTAAAGAAGTCGATCCGTCAGCAATGGCTGAACAAATATCTGCTTTAGAGACGTTGTTACATGAACAAATCGTTGCGCTGTCTGGCAGCAGATCGACACCGCTTCCGCCCGATTTACCTGCAGATTGTGCATAGCCAGGCATGATTAGGCTTTCTGGGCTTTCTGGAACTTCTAAGCCATTCAGCATCATTTGCAGCAGGTCATTGTATTCTTTAGCACAGCCCACCAATACTGCACCTAGCAGCTTAGTTTTCTCTGCATTCACGACAATTTTTTTATAAACCTGAGCTGCTTCATCTGCATAGAAATAGCTTAAAGAATTTGGTGTCATTGCATGCGCATCGCCTACAGATGCAACATCAACTCCCATCAGTTTCAGCTTGGTGCTCATATCTGCACCAGCGAAAAGCGTGCAGTTTTGTTCCATCACATGCTTTGCTGCAATACGTGCCATGTCATAGCCCGGCGCAACTAGGCCATAAATTTTATTTTGCCAAAGCGCACATTCACCAATTGCATAAATGTCAGGGTTTGAAGTTTGGCAATAATCGTTAATTACAATACCGCCACGCTCACCAATGGCTAAACCACTTTGGCGCGCTAATTCATCGCGTGGGCGGATACCTGCAGAGAATAAGATGATGTCGGTTTCCAGTTCAGAACCATCACCAAACTTCATTACATGCTTCGCATTTGCACCGTCTTCAATGCAAGATGTTGCTTTTTGCGTATGGACTTTAACACCTAGATTTTCAATTTTCGAGCGTAAAACTTTACCGCCTAGATCATCAATCTGAACTGCCATTAAGCGTGGTGCAAATTCAACAACATGGGTTTCTAAGTTTAAATCACGCAGCGCTTTTGCTGCTTCTAGACCCAATAAACCGCCGCCGATCACCACACCTGTTTTAGCATTGAAGCTTGCGGCACGGATGGCATCCAAGTCTTCAATGGTACGGTACACAAAGCAGTTTTCACGCTCATTTCCTGGAATTGGCGGCACAAATGCATATGAACCTGTTGCGAGCACCAGCTTGTCAAAAGAAAGAATATCACCGTGATTGGTCGTGACCGTTTTATTGCACTGATCAATTTCAACTGCTTTGGTGCTCAGGCGTAAATCTATACCGTATGCATCAGCAAAGTCGCTGCGGCACAGGGTTAAGTCTTTCGCTGACTTGCCGCTGAAGTATTCAGTTAAGTGCACACGGTCGTAAGCTAGACGCGGCTCTTCAGCTAAAATGGTTAATTCAACATCATCACCTGCGTGTTCCAGTACAGATTCGATAAACTTGTGGCCAACCATGCCATGTCCAATCATGATGATTTTCATATTCTTTCTCCGCAATATTTTCTTTTGCACAGCCTAAGCCTCTATACGCTTAGGCTGCTATTTGTATTAGTTTTGAACTTCAGCTAGATTTCTTTCATTCACAGCTTGTTCAAATAAGCGCTGTTCTTTTTCTTTATGCTCTACAGAGAAGCGGATCATCAGCACACAGCTTGCAGCAATCACCACCAAACCGCCAAGCACCATCAGCGTGGTTTGAATATCCAACATGCCTTTAAGCAAGAATCCTGCAGCTACCGCACCAACGTTACCGCCTGCGCCGATAATGCCTGCCACGCCGCCTAAAGCATCACGGTCAATGAATGGCACCAAGGCATAGGTTGCGCCGCACGCCATATGGGTGAAGAGCGCAAAGACTGTCATGGCAAGAATGGCGAAGATTGGCGTGCTCATTTGCGAGAACAGTATTAAAAACAGTCCTTCTAGCAGAATCATCGCAAACAGAACTTTGGTACGGCCATCCAAGCCTTTGGTAGTCGCGACTTTGTCTGAAACAATGCCGCCGAGCGCGCGGGCAAACAGTGCCAATAGACCGAAGATCCCTGCTGCCATACCCGCTTCTTTTAATCCAAATTGGAAGTTGTCGACGTAATACAGCGCAATAATGTTGTGAATAAAGATTTCTATACCAAAGCAAGCTGCATAAGCGCCAAATAAAATCCATACGCGATAGTTACGTGCAGCGTGCATGAGAATGGCTACACCGCCTTTTTTATCTGAACCGACTGCAACGCCTTGTTCACGCAGTTCTTTAAAGTTGCCTTGCGGGCAGTCTTGGGTAAATTTCCAATACAGCGCGCCTACGATCAGCATCATTACACCAGGAACGATTAACGCTATGCGCCAGCCCATCGCTTGCTCTACACCAAACATAACGAGTGCGCTAAGCAATAAAGGCATGAGGGCTTGAGTTGCACCGCCGCCTGCATTACCCCAGCCTGCGGTTGCCGCATTGGCTGTACCCACCACATTAGGCGCAAACATAATGCTAGTGTGGTATTGCGTGATGACAAAGCTTGCGCCGATCGCACCGATCAGCAAGCGGAAGAAAAGAAAAGATTCATAGCTATTCGCAGATGCAACCCCAAAGACTGGGATGCTGCCGACAATTAATAATGCTGTGTAGGTCTTACGCGGGCCATATTTATCACATAAAGGCCCAACGATCAGACGAACTAAAATGGTGATTGCAACCGCAGCAATATTAATATTGGCAATTTGATCTTTAGTCAGGTGAAATTCACCTGCAATCACTGGCATCAAAGGCGCACAGGCAAACCATGCAAAGAAGCAAACAAAGAATGCGAGCCAACTCATGTGGAAGGCCCGCATTGCTGCTGAAGAAAAATTAAATAGACTTATTTTTGTGGCTTTTTTGGCATTTAAATTTGAAGACATAACCTTCTCCTGACTGAACTGAACGCATGAATTACTCGGTTATGTCGCTAACACATAACAGAGTCGATCAGAACGGACGTCGTTGGCCGTCTAACAAATTTTTAGAGTCTTCATTGACTCAACAAGTATTAAGCACGAGCCATGCCAAGTTTTTATTTTCGACTTCAATTCATCTTTACATTGCGGCTTTGAACGCCGACTTGTCAGAAATTAAGCGAATTAAGGTAAATAGATAGTCAATGTGCCTATAGAGATGCAGCTAAATGTTCAAGCGTGGTTCAGCCCTGCACAAGATCAGTGCATGGAAATGGTTCAATTTAAAAATGCGCACATAACTATACTCAAACATAGAAGCAGATTTATATTTTGTATTGCCTTTAGATTTGGCATTTAATTTGCTTAGCAAGCTCAATACGTATCTGTTTGGCTCTGTCTGAGTGTTTGCATGCCAAAACTAAAAATAGCCCTGATTGATGATGATCAAGAACGCGCTGAATTTATTCAAGCCTCATTAATTCAGCATGACTTTGATGTGGTCGCCAGTTTTATGATTGATCATTTAAATATGTCATATCTGCAAAATATTCAGGCAGATGTGATTTTATTGGATATGGATCATCCGCATCGCGATGTCATTGAAAGCTGTGTCAGCCAATTTGACTTACCGACTGTTCTATTCACTAAAAATTCGAGTCTCGAAATTATCCGAAGCGCGATTGATGCGGGTGTGACAGCATATATTGTCGATGGTATTGACCCTGCACGTTTGAATAGCATTTTAGAAATTTCGATTGAACAATATAAAAAGCATAAAAAACTACTGAATGATTTGGCTGAAACCAAGTGCAAACTGGCCGATCGAAAAGATATTGAAAAAGCCAAAGTGCTTTTAATACAAATGCATGGTTTAACCGAAGATCAAGCATTTAATTTACTGAGAAAAAATGCCATGAGTCACCGTATGACAATGGGTGAAATGGCGCGTCGGCTGCTTGATGCGCAAGCGTTGTTACAGTCTCAATTTAAGGAATAAACCATGCAAAAGCTTGAAAAAACAGATATTCAATTGGGCTATATTCCTTTACTCGACTGTGTTGCTTTGCTCTGGGCAGAACATCAAGGATATTTTGCTGAACAAGGGTTAAATGTCACACTGACTCAAGAACCGTCTTGGGCAAGTTTACGCGACCGTCTAGCTTTTGGTTTTTTAGATGCTGCCCATTGCTTATCGGCCATGCTGCCTGCGTCTGTGACGGGTAAAGACCATCTCGGCATTCCCTTACAAACCTCTCTTACACTCAGTACTAATTGTGCTTATATTAGTTTGAGTCAAAAGCTGTGCTATGAATTAAATATCCATGCTTTGGATCTTCCAAAAAATTCAGCAGAGAAATTTGCATCGGCGATAAAACAGAATCAAACGATTCAGTTGGCGCATGTTTTTCAGCATTCGATTCATCATTATATTTTAAGAGAATGGCTGGCACTTGCCGACACGGAACTCGCTCAAACGCAAACGTTTTCAACTTTACCACCGCCTTATATAGTGGAAGCAATATCAACGCAACGAATTGATGGATTTTGTGTCGGAGAGCCGTGGAATACACAAGCTGAAATACAAGGCTATAGTCGTATTATCGTCAATAGCCAAGATATTATTGATCATATTCCAGATAAAGTTTTGGCTTTTACCCATGATTGGGCAGAAAAACATCCCAATACCTTAAAGGCAATCAATCTTGCCATCCAAAAAGCCCAAAACGATCTGCTTCAACAAACGCATTTTTCTGAAATATTTTCTTTGTTAAAGCAATATCACATCATCCGTTTTGATTGTTCTGAGCAGATTCACGTCGAGGCTTTTTATCGGATCAAAAGCATCATTCAAAATTTTGGCAAGACCCAAGCGCCACAAATTTCAGACTTTGAATGGATGATTCAAAAAATGCAGCAATACGATCAATTAAATATTGAAGATGAAAAGGTTTTTGAAATAGCTCAGTCTTGTATTTATCAAGATACTTTGGGCTGAAGTGATTGATATTCCATAAGACTCTATCATCTGAATAGTGGATTTTATGAAATATCAATCATGAAACCTTGATTAGTTATGCATCTGCATCGATGGCGCGTAAATCGATATTTTCTTCAACGAAAACTTCACGAATGCAATCCAGTATCTTTGGAATGTAATTACTATGATCCATATTGCGCACCGACAAAGAAATTGGACTATAGGCTTCCAAATCTAAGATTGGGATGTACATCAAATTTTTCATCCCAATATCACTAGCACTTTCAGGGATCAAAGAAATGCCTTCTCCCGACGCCACCAAGCCCAAAGCCATATGAATTTCACGCACTTCGGTTAAATGTTTAGGCACAAGTCCTAATTCGGTAAAAATGGATTGAATGAGGGTGGAAAAATTCGGTTTAGGTGTCGTAGGGTAGGCAAAAATTGGTTCATCTAAAATTTGAGAAAGATAAATGCCTTTGTCTTTAAATTCAGCCAAATGATGATTTTTATGTATAGCTAAACGTAGCGCTTCTTTTCTTAATAAAATACGTTTAATAGACGGATCTGTTAATCGCAGTCGTCCAAAACCAATATCGATTCGACCGGTTTTTAAGGCTTCAATCTGATCGCGTGTACCACATTCTATGAGTTCAACATGAATATCTGGGTTACGTTGTCGAAATAAATAAATAATTTGTGGCAATAATGCGTATAAAAGCGAACTGACATAACCAATGCGGACAGTTTTATCGACGGCATTAATTCGCTGTGCCATGGTTGTGGCCTGGGCGGTATGCGTCAATATCTGTACAGCATGCTCATAAAAGAACATACCTGCTTCTGTGGTTTTCACGGGTCTAGAACCACGCTCAAACAACGTAATCCCCAGTTCTTCTTCAAGTTTTTGAATTTGGCGGCTCAAAGGCGGCTGAGCAATACATAATTTTTCTGCTGCCTTGGTAATACTTTGCTCTTCAACCACGGTGACAAAGTAACGTAAGTGCCTTAATTCCATTTATATACCTTTTAAGTATCTAAAAATACCAAAATCGCTCTAGTTAAAGATATTACATTAAATTAGGGTATATAAATAGTTGGATAGATAAGAAATACGCAAGATGTATAAGTCGATTGAAACCCTGCTCGTGGAAATCCCAACAATCCGTCCGCACAAGATGGCTGTTGCAACCATGCAAAAGCAAACCCTTGTTTTGATTAAAATCACCACCGAAGATGGTTATATCGGTTGGGGTGAAGCGACGACGATTGGTGGTCTAGGCTATGGTGAAGAAAGCCCTGAAAGCATTCGTACCAATATTGAAACTTATTTTAGTCCTTTACTGAAAACCCTCACTGGTTTGAATGTTGCTCAAACCATGCAAGCCATTAAACGTAATATTAACGGCAATCGCTTTGCTAAATGTGCCATTCAAACGGCGCTACTCGATATTTTGGCGCAGCGTTTAAATTTGCCTTTAAGCGAAGTACTGGGCGGCCGTTTACGTGACAGCTTACCTGTTCTTTGGGTACTTGCATCTGGCAATACGGAAAAAGACATTGCCGAAGCAAAAAAAATGATTGCGACAAAACGACATAATATTTTCAAACTTAAAATCGGTTCACGCCCCGTTGAAGCTGATGTTGAGCATGTATTAGCCATAAAAAAAGCGTTAGGTGCGGACATTTCTATTCGTGTGGATGTCAACCGTGCATGGTCTGAATTAGATGCCATTAAAGGCATTCAATTGTTACAAGATGGTGGTGTTGATCTGATTGAGCAGCCTTGTGCAATCGATAACATTGACGCGATGCGCCGTTTAACTCGTCGTTTTGATATAGCCATTATGGCAGATGAATCATTGATGGGTCCGCAAACGGCATATCAACTTGCGCGGCACAATTCTGCCTCTGTTTTTGCAGTCAAAGTTGCACAGTCTGGTGGTTTAATCGAAGGCTGTGAGGTTTCTAAAATCGCCAAACTTGCGGGTATCGATTTATATGGTGGAACCATGCTTGAAGGCCCTGTGGGCACTATTGCATCTGCACATGCATTTTCAACTTTTGACAATTTAGCTTATGGCACGGAGCTTTTTGGTCCATTACTGCTAACTGAAGAAATTTTAAAAACCCCGCTTCAATATCAAGATTTCGAACTCAAGATTCCGACCACAGCGGGTTTAGGGATTGAAATTGATGAAAACAAAATTGATGACTTACGTCGTAAATAACATTTAGCTAGGAGTGAGAAATGCTTTTCCAAGTACGCATGGATGTCAATATTCCATTAGATATGCCAGTCGAAAAAGCCAATGAAATTAAAGCTGTAGAAAAAGCTTATTCACAAGATCTACAACATCAAGGCAAATGGCGTCATATCTGGCGCATTACTGGTCAATATTCAAATATCAGTATTTTTGATGTTGAAAGCAATGAAGAGCTACACAACATTTTACAAGGGTTGCCCCTTTACCCGTATATGAATATTGAAGTTATGGCTTTAAATCGTCATCCCTCTTCTGTTCGTGGTGATGACAGCTGATGCGATTGGATTCCAATTGTGTAGCACATAGTTGGAATCCATTTTCTGCATTTTTAAGTTTGTAAATATTTGAAATAAAAGATTATCTGCCTTGCATGACTGAAGTGGTTAGTCAGGTAAATAGTTTTATCGTTCTTGATGAAGGATCGTAGCATGATTGATAAAAGTACCGCTTCCTTAACAGAAGCACTTTCTCAAATTAAGGATGGATCAACCATTATGATTGGCGGCTTCGGTACGGCTGGTCAGCCTGCTGAACTGATTGGTGGATTGATAGAACTTGGCATCAAAGATCTCATCATCGTCAACAACAATGCAGGGAATGGTGACTATGGATTGGCTAAATTACTCAAAGCCGGTGCTGTTCGTAAGATGATTTGTTCTTTCCCTCGCCAATCCGACTCTTGGGTGTTCGATGAGCTATACCGTGCAGGAAAAATAGAACTTGAGCTTGTACCACAAGGTAATTTGGCTTGCCGTATCCAGGCGGCAGGCATGGGTTTGGGTCCAATTTATACACCAACAGGTTTTGGTACGTTGTTGGCAGAAGGCAAACCTACACTCAATTATGAAGGCAAAGATTTTGTCCTCGAAAATCCAATTAAAGCTGATTTTGCTTTAATCAAAGCTCATCAGGGCGACCGCTGGGGCAACTTGGTTTACAACAAATCAGCGCGTAATTTTGGCCCCATTATGGCCATGGCGGCAGATGTGACGATTGCTCAAGTCTCAGAAGTGGTTGAACTTGGTGCATTGGACCCAGAGCACATTATTACCCCTGGCATTTTTGTACAACATGTTGTGGCTGTTCAACCTGCACAGCTTGAGCAATCTGCATAAATCACGTGAGGAAAGAACCATGAGCTATACCAAATTAACCCGTGATCAAATTGCTGAACGTGTTGCACAAGATATTCCAGATGGCGCTTATGTCAATTTAGGCATTGGCTTGCCCACTAAAATTTCAAATTATTTACCAACAGACAAAGATGTTTTTCTACATTCAGAAAATGGCCTTTTGGCTTTTGGTCCTCCTCCGGCTAAAGGCGAAGAAGACCCTGAATTAATTAATGCAGGAAAAGAGTTTGTCACTATGCAAACGGGTGGCTGCTTTTTTCATCACGGTGACTCTTTTGCCATGATGCGTGGCGGTCATTTAGATATTGCAGTATTAGGCGCTTTTCAGGTTGCCCAAAATGGTGACTTAGCAAATTGGCATACTGGTGCGCCAGATGCAATTCCTGCTGTAGGTGGTGCAATGGATTTGGCTGTTGGGGCGAAAAAAGTCTTTATTACTACTGACCATGTGACCAAAAAAGGTGAACCGAAAATTGTCGCTGAATTGTCATACCCTGCGACAGGCCTGCAATGTGTCGATCGTATTTACACAGATTTGTGCGTCATTGATGTAACAGTTGAAGGCATGAAAGTGATTGAAAAAGTTGAGGGTCTGAGCTTTGACGAATTACAGTCAATGACCGGTGCAAAGCTGATAGATACGACAGCATAAAGCAAAAAGTCCCTCCTTGATTAAAGGAGGGATTTAGGGAGGATTAATATTCAAAAATTAACTTCCTGTAAATCCCTCCCAACCTCCCGTTAAAAGGGAGGAGCTGAGTTTTTAGGATTTATAAAATGAAAAATGCCTATATTATTGATGCAATCCGTACCCCTTTCGGTCGCTATGCGGGCGGTTTAGCAGCAATGCGTACCGACGACCTAGGTGCCTTACCTATCAAGGCACTGATGCAGCGAAATCCAAGTATTGCTTGGGAGTCTGTTGATGACGTGATTTACGGCTGTGCGAACCAAGCCGGTGAAGATAACCGTAATGTTGCACGAATGTCGTCGCTACTCGCAGGTGTACCTTTTCAAGTTCCTGCTACAACTGTGAACCGACTTTGTGGTTCATCACTTGATGCAATTGCGATGGCAGCCCGTGCAATTAAGGTAAATGAAGCAGACTTAATTATTGCCGGCGGTGTTGAGAGTATGTCCCGTGCACCCTTTGTTATGGGTAAATCGGAAAGTGCTTATGGACGCAGCCAAAAGATAGAAGACACCACCATGGGTTGGCGTTTTATCAATCCAATCCTTAAGCAAATGTATGGCGTGGAAACCATGCCTCAAACCGCTGAAAATGTGGCAGAACAATTCAATATTAACCGTGAAGATCAAGATGCTTTTGCCTTAGAAAGTCAGCGCCGTACAGCCGCTGCACAAGCCAATGGTTTTTTTGAGAAAGAAATCATCCCTGTAATCATTCCACAGCGTAAAGGCGACCCACTGATAGTCGATACAGATGAGCATCCACGCGGATCGACGACAGCAGAAGGTTTGGCAAAACTCAAACCTGTAGTGAAAGCAGATGGTACTGTAACTGCGGGCAATGCTTCAGGAATCAATGATGGTGCGGCTGCACTACTGATTGCTTCAGATGATGCTGTTAACAAATTTAAGTTAAAGCCACGGGCCAAAATTATTGCGGCAACGGTGGTGGGTGTTGAACCCAAAATCATGGGCTTTGGTCCTGCGCCTGCCATCAAAAAGCTATTAGCTCAAACAGGTCTAAGCCTTGAACAAATGGATGTGATCGAGCTGAATGAAGCTTTTGCGGCTCAAGCCTTAGCGGTTACCCGTGAACTAGGTTTGGAAGATGGTGCTAAACATGTCAATCCAAACGGTGGCGCTATTGCTTTGGGGCATCCTTTAGGTGCATCTGGAGCCCGTTTAGTGACGACTGCGTTAAATCAACTTGAGGCAATTTCAGGTCAATATGCCCTCTGTTCGATGTGCATTGGTGTCGGTCAAGGCATCGCTTTGATTATTGAACGTGTTTAATCCTCAATAAAAGTCCTCCTTCTTATAGGGGGATTTAGGGGATTTATAAAATTAAGGATTCAAAATATGCCTACATTCATATCCAATGATGCAACGATTAATTACGCAACTTTTGGTGACCACACACAACCTGCGATTGTCTTTTCTAATTCTTTAGGCACAAAGTTCAGCATGTGGAAGCCTCAGATAGAGGCGCTGCAGCAGGATTATTTTGTCATTTGTTATGATACACGTGGTCATGGTGCATCTTCTGCCCCTCAAGGGCCTTATAGCCTTGATCAATTGGGTACAGATGTCATCCATTTATTGGATCATTTAAATATTCAACAGGCCACATTTTGTGGAATATCGATGGGTGGTTTAACAGGTCAATGGCTTGCAATACATCATCCTGAACGCTTTAACCATGTCATTGTATGCAATACCGCTGCAAAAATTGGGCAAGAATCAGCTTGGAATGAACGTGCACAGTTAGTCCGTCAACAAGGTCTGAAACCAATTGCAGAAACGGCAGCATCACGATGGTTTACAGAACCCTTTATCCAAAGTAACACGGCAACTGTACAATCTTTGAGTAACGACCTCGGAGCTGGCAGCCCAGAAGGTTATGCAAGTTGTTGTGAAGCTTTGGCTAAAGCGGATTTACGCAATGAAATCTCGTCTATTCACGTACCTGTATTAATTATTGCAGGTCAACAAGACCCTGTAACTACAGTTGCAGATGGTCAATTCATGCAAGAACGCATTGCAAATAGCCAATTATTTGAAATTAATGCATCGCATATTTCAAACATCGAACAGCCAGATGCATTTAATCAGGCTTTGCAGAATTTTATACAGCAATAATATGCAGCTGAACAAATTCAATGTAATGTTATTAAAATAGAGCCTTGCCATTGTGCAGGGCTTTATTTCGTTTGAAGGCTTTGATTTAATGTCCGTTCTTAAAATAAATGGACAATTAGAAGAATGATTCATCTATATAAAAAACGGATCAATATTGCTTTCTAGTTTAATCATTGGCTTTAGTTCTACGATTTCTAATGCAGATGTTACAACTCAGCGTATTAAGGATATAAAGACTTATACTCTCGTCAATGGAGATGGTATCGAAATCTTTCTGTGCATTTAGTAGACTTGAAAAATAGGCATATAAATGCTTATTGCGTGCAGCATTGCGGAAATTGGTTTGTGTATAATCCAGAATTTGAATGTTATAGCTTTAAGAAAAAATATCAAGGCGCAAAAGTATGGACATCTCTTTCATACGAAAAAATAAAGACCGTATTGCAGGCCCAAGCTTTGATGAATAATTATACTTTATCTAGAAAATTAACATTAAAAGCACTCCTTAAATGAATATTGATATTGAAAAAGACCGAAGTATTGGAGTCCTTCGGTCTAAACTTTTAACTCCACTCATTCCACATAGGCGTTTACGACCAGATATTGAAGAATAGTTTGAAGAATAATCTCTGGGAATTTTAAGCTGCAGGATGATTGAGTTGATCAATGATACCTTGTGCAGCCAATTCATTTAATTCAGCTTCAGTTTTAAATTGGGACAAAATTTCGATTGTGTGCTGCCCTAACTGCGGCGGTGCATGACGGTATTCTACAGGCGTATCAGATAATTTCATCGGTGATCCAATCACTTTAAAATCTTGATTTAAAGCATGTGGAATATTCACAACCATTTGACGATGTTGAATTTGCGGTTCATTTAATGCGTCTTCTACAGAGTTGATTACACCCACTGGCACTTTTACCGCATGAATCGCATCAACCCAAACTTGAGCATCTTGAGTCAGAAAATAAGCACTCAATAATGGAATTAATTCTTCACGGTTCTTCACTCGATCTTGATTACGTAAATAGTTCGGCTGATCTAGCAGTTCTTTATAGCCAATCGCAATACACAAATCTTTAAATTGTTTGTCATTACCACAGGCAATAATAAATTCTTTATCTTTAGCTTTAAAGGTTTGATACGGTACGATATTCGGGTGATTATTTCCCATACGTTTAGGTGCTTTACCCGAGGTCAAATAGTTCATACCTTGATTGGCTAGCGCCGCCACCTGTACATCGAGTAATGACATATCGATATATTGACCGCGTCCTGTATGCTGCCGCGCCAACAATGCCGCCTGAATGGCAATCGTTGAGTACAGTCCGGTCTGAATATCGACCACAGCGACCCCCACCTTTTGTGCGCCACCACCGATTACATCATCAGATTCACCAGTAATACTCATCAGACCTGACATGCCTTGAATAATAAAGTCATAGCCTGGTTCTTCCGCACGTGGACCATCCTGACCAAAACCTGTAATTGAGCAATATACGATATTGGGATTTAGTGCACTGAGCGATGCATAATCCAAACCATATTTTGCAAGTGAACCTGCTTTGTAGTTTTCAATCACGACATCTGCAGTTTGGGCAATTTCACGGACTAGGGCTTGCCCTTCTTCACTGGCAATATCAATGGCTACAGAATATTTGTTACGGTTCGCACATTGGTAATAGCCTGATTCTTTCGTCGCTTGACCTTGCTGATTTGGCATCCAAGGTGGTCCCCACATACGGGTATCATCCCCGACTTTAGGACGCTCAATTTTGATTACCTCTGCACCTAAATCAGCCAATATTTGACCGCACCAAGGACCTGCCAAAACACGGCTTAAGTCCAATACGCGAATTCCTTTTAATGCACCCATAGTTCACTCCAGATGTGCCATAGTATTGAGCTATGGCACAGATATTTTTAGTTATTTTACTGTTGCAGTTTTTGCAGACGCTTTTTGCTCTGCATCAGCAACATGTGTATCTAAACTTGCCAGTTTTTCTTTTTCCGCATCTGAAGAAAGTGATGCTTGCTGTGGGTCATATTGGCGTTCACGGATGAACAAGCCCGGAATAACACCTGCAATAAAGTAAGCAGCACCCATCACAATAAAGGCCATAGTGAACGATCCGCCAGCAGCAATCATACCAATGGTTGCTGGTGCTATGGCTGCGCCTAAACGTCCCATATTGTAAGCACCGCCAATAGCCGTTCCGCGTACATCCGTAGAGAAACTTTCTGCCATATACGTTGCATTTACACCGTATGGAATACCGTATAAGAAACCGAAAGTTACGAGTAAATAGGCGATGTTGGTTGGTGTGTTATAGAAAATGATGATCGGTAAGAATGCTGCCGTAGCTACCGTACCAAACACAAAGGTAATACGACGTCCAAATTTGTCAGCGGCATAGCCTGCTAAAATTTTACCCAGAATCATGGCGGTATATGCACCTACCATATAGCCAGCCATGGCTTTAAAGTTCATGCTGAGTTCAGTTTCTAAATACGTTGGCATCCAGTTGTTGACACCGTAATAACCGAATTGTAGAAATGCAGCGGTCGACATCCAAAAGAAGAACATTTTACGATGATTGGTATGTCCAAAAATACGTTTATAAATGCTTTCAGAAGGTGCGTTTTGCTTGGCTGCAGCTTGCTGCTGTACAGGTTCAAGCTTTAATTCACGGCGTTTTATCTGCTCAATTTTTGCTTCCTGCCAAGATTTTGGCTCAGGAACAAAACGCATAAAGATAAGGGCAAATGCAGCAGGAATAATGGTGACATAAAATAGCATCCGCCAGCCGTGATCTGGAATAATGGCACCCGCCATCAGCGTTGCAACGATATAACCCACGGTTTGACCGGTTTGCAAAGTCCCAAGTACTGTTGTGCGGTATTTGGTTGGTACATATTCTGCCATGAGCGTATTACACGCCATATAAAGTGAGCCCAGACCAAATGCGCCAATAAAACGTAAAATTAAAAATTGTTCATAGCTTTGGGTAAAGCCTAAAATACAGGTCATGATTGAGAAAAATACTACCGACCAAGCAATAGTTTTCACACGGCCAAATTTATCGCACGCCCATCCACCCGAAATACCACCCAGCGCCATCCCTGCTAAAGAAGAACTACCAAGCATTCCGGCTTGAAATGTACTTAAACCAAATTCAGCCTTTAAACTGGTGAGACTGAATGACAGCAACATGATGTCTACACCATCAATCACCAAAGAAATAAAGGCAAAAATAAAAGCCATTTTCCAAGTGTTGCTTGTAATACGATGCATCGTGCCCACGTTAGAAGGCAATTTGAGCGTTCCTGCTCCGTTTTGCATTTCGTTATTCATTTCCTTGTTCCTCATTTTCCCAAATGAGTCATCGGCATTCCTATGTCTGCACATTTGCCTTTTTTATTCTTTTTATTTCATCACTGCTCAGGCTATTGCACAGAGTTACAAGAGTGTTTCACGATGAATCCTTTATTGATTAAGTTTATTTTTGCATAAAAAGTCTCTAAGGCACTCTATGCAGAGCACCTTATCGATATATAATTCAATTAGTTACTAAAAGCCGCGATGCCTGTTTGCGCACGACCTAAGATCAGTGCATGTACATCATGCGTTCCTTCATACGTGTTGACGACTTCGAGATTGACCAGATGGCGGGCAACACCAAACTCATCAGAAATGCCGTTACCACCCATCATGTCACGCGCAACACGGGCAATATCTAAAGCCTTGCCACAGTTGTTACGTTTAATTAATGATGTGCCTTCTACAGCAGCAATGCCTTCATCTTTCATACGTCCAAATCGAAGCGCAGCTTGTAAACCCAAGGCAATCTCAGTTTGCATATCTGCAAGTTTCTTTTGAATCAGCTGATTCGCTGCCAATGGTCGGCCAAACTGTTTACGGTCCATAGTATATTGGTGCGCTGTATGCCAGCAGAATTCTGCGGCGCCCATTGCGCCCCAAGCGATACCATAACGAGCACTATTTAGACAGGTAAATGGACCTTTTAAACCACGTACTTCTGGAAAAGCATTCTCTTCAGGGACAAAGACATTGTCCATCACAATTTCACCGGTAATCGATGCACGTAAGCCAACTTTACCGTGAATTGCAGGAGCAGATAGACCTTCCCAGCCTTTTTCTAAAATAAAACCACGAATGTCACCAACATTACCTTCAGGCGATACTTCTTTCGCCCAAACAACAAACACGTCGGCAATTGGGCTGTTGGTAATCCACATTTTTGCACCCGTGAGACGATAGCCACCTTCGACCTTTTTTGCACGAGTAATCATGCTACCTGGGGCAGAGCCATGATCTGGTTCAGTTAAACCAAAACAGCCAATGTATTCGCCTGTTGCCATTTTTGGTAGGTATTTCTGTTTTTGCGCTTCAGAGCCAAATTCATTGATTGGTACCATCACCAAAGAACTTTGAACGCTGGCCATTGAGCGGTAGCCAGAATCCACATATTCAATTTCACGCGCAACTAGACCGTAGCTAACATAGTTTAGACCTGCGCCGCCGTATTGCTCTGGAATCGTTGGGCCAAGTAAGCCAAGTTCGCCCATTTCTCGGAAAATAGATGCATCGGTTTTTTCATGGCGGAATTGTTCGAGTACACGTGGCTGTAAACGCTCTTGACAGTATGCATGCGCAGTATCGCGAATCATGCGTTCTTCTTCAGTTAATTGCTGTTCCAAAAGAAACGGATCTTGCCAGTTAAATTGTACTTTTGGTTTGTTTACATTGACCATTTGATTCATCGCATCCTCTGCTTTTTCGGGCTTTCTTTGTTTTATTTGATGCTATGTGTGAAAAGTGATTCATTCAAACGATTAATTTGCATGTAGATATGCGCCTTTCGCATACCTGAGCTTTGTTCACAGCGTGTTAAGCACTTTAGCCACTGATTTAAGCGATGGATTGCTTTATTTATAGACTATAGTGGTATATGAAAATCATTCTTATATGCCATTTTGTGATACCTCTCGATAAAAAGGACTTTATCTATGCGGCGTAATATTCCATCATTGCAAAGCTTAATTTGCTTTGAATCTGCTGCAAAACACGCAAGTTATACGCATGCTTCTCAAGAGTTATTTATTACTCAAAGTGCTGTGTCACGCCAAATTCAACAGCTTGAAGAATATTTGGGTGTAATGCTATTTAGCCGAACGCGTCACGGTGTAGATCTCACTGAAGCAGGCAAACAATATGCAAAAAGTATTAAACCCTTTTTGCAAGGCATCGAAAAAAGCACCTCTGATATCATGACGCACAAAGGCTTAGGCGGTACTTTAAAGCTGGGCGTTGTGCCAACGTTTGCCACACGTTGGCTGTTGCCAAAATTAAATAATTTAAATGCACAGCATCCTGAAATTACCGTGCATTTGGAAACCAGTACCAAACCTTTTTTGTTTAATGAAAATGTCTTTGACGCGGCGATTTTTGCAGGAACGCAACAGCAAATTGAGCATTGGCCGGGCATTCAAGCGCATTATTTAATGGATGAAGAAGTGGTTCCCGTTTGTTCCCCCAAATTGATTGAAAACAATTTTCCCCATGCGGAAATGACGGATGATCATAGTTTTAATTTAAGTGATGAAGAATTGCTTCGATTACCCTTATTACAGCAAACAACCCGTCCAAGTATTTGGCAAGAATGGTTTCAAGCCCATCAAATTCAGCATCCCAAGCCTTTCGATGGGCAGAGGCATGAACTATTTTCTATGCTTTCTGTGGCAGCCAGTCATGGCATGGGAATGGCACTGATTCCACAAATGCTGATCGAAGCAGAACTGAGAAAAAAAGAATTGGTGATTGCATCAAATAAAAAACTGCACGGTAGCAGAAAGTATTATTTGGTCCACTCGAGTCAAGACAGTTCACCGCAAATACAAAAATTTGTCGATTGGGTGCTACAAGAATTGCATCAGCTGAGTTGAAGTAGTCGCTATATTTTGAGTACAGTAAATTCGCTGCATTATTCGTTCAATACATGTAACCGTACCTAATGGACGCATCAATTAAAATATAAGGCTATAATCTATGCAAAAAATTGTGGTGTTTTCAGGTGCTGGTATGAGCGCAGAAAGCGGCATCAATACCTTCCGTGACAGTGATGGTCTTTGGGAGCAGCATCGCATTGAAGATGTGGCCACACCTGAAGCTTGGGCACGCGATCCAGCTTTAGTACAGCGTTTTTATAATGAACGCCGTAAACATATTTTAGCCGCAGATCCTAATGCAGCGCATAAATTGATTGCTGAACTCGATGATTTTTTTGATGTACAAGTCATCACACAAAATATTGATGACTTACACGAACGTGCAGGCAGTCACAATGTACTGCATCTGCATGGCAATATTCGTTACGCAAAAAGCTCTGGCCCTCAGGCGCAATACACGCAGGAATTTTTCCCTATTGAAGGTACTGATTTAAACTTAGAGACCGACAAATGCCCTGAGGGTTATCCTTTACGGCCACATGTGGTCTGGTTTGGCGAAGCAGTTCCTGCCTATGAAGATGCCAGTGTAAGTGTACAAACAGCAGATATTTTTATTGTGATTGGCACAAGTCTGGCAGTCTATCCTGTGGCTGGATTAATTCACGAAATCCCTGCCAACTGCCGTGCATTTTATATCGACCCGAAAGCAGACTATCAACGCGTACCTGAGCAGTATCAATTGATTAAAGCAGGCGCGAGTGAAGGAATGAAAAAACTTTTTTTGCAATTGGTTGCGCCATAAAAGCACATTTTGGCATCAGTATCGATCAAAAAAACTAATATTGCCTGCTTCTTTTGCAGGCTTTTTGCTGTTTATAGCCTATCTAACTTTGCATAAGGCCAATAAAACACGGCATACAAGCGTTTGGCATTCAAATTGCTTAATAGTATTACGTTTTATTAAAAAAGTAATATTGGGGCTTGGTCAGTATGGGTTATGTCGCAAGAGAGCTCAGTCCGAAAAGTAAGCTATTGCTTGGCTTAGGATCATTTTTAATTCCTGTGCTCATTTGGTGTGCAGTGAGTTATTTGCCATTTTTATGGCATCCACAGGTGCAAATAACGCAGTCTGGCAGTGTGCCGTATTTTCAGGTCGATAGCCGTGTAGACAAAGCGGTGTTTTATGCCGAAGCGCAATCTGCGGTCAATGCAGGTTTAGCACCACCTCAAGGTAAACTGGTCAATCCGATCTATCTACCAGCACCGCATAAAGTGGCAAAAGCGCTGGTTACAGCCTTTATCACCCCGCCTGCCCAACCTGATGCCCCATGGTTTCATCAAAGCTTATGGCACAGTATTAAAATTGTGTTCAGCGCTTTTTTTATTGCCTCTCTCATCGGTATTCCGCTGGGTATTCTTTGCGGTTTTTCTCAAAAAATATCACAACTGACAGAACCCTTTGTTGAGTTTTTCCGTTACTTGCCCGCTCCTGCTTTTGGTGCCTTAGCCGTTGCAATTTTAGGCATTAATGATGCACCTAAAATCGCCATTATTGTGATTGGTACCCTATTTCAGCAAATTCTAATTATTGCCAATACCACACGGATGGTAGACCGTGGCCTGATCGAAGCAGGTTTTACGTTGGGCACCAATAAATTGAAAAGCTTATTTCATGTGGTGATTCCAGCGGCACTACCCGATATTTACCGCGACTTGCGTGTATTGCTCGGCTGGGCTTGGACCTATCTGATCGTATCTGAACTGATCGGCACAACATCTGGGATTACATGGTTTATTACCCAACAAGCGCGTTACCAAAACTTTGACAATGTTTATGCCGCTATCCTCATCATTGGGGTGATTGGCTTGGTGTGTGATGTGGTTCTGATGAAACTCGGTCAACGTCTATTTAAATGGAAAGCAGGAGCAAAATAATGAACAGCACAGAATTTAATTCCAGCACGTATTTCGATGCAATTTATGCGCGACCTGTCATTTTAGAAGCAAAAAAACTCACACAAAGTTTTAAGCACGGCAAAACTGAACGCACTATTTTAAATCAGTTGGATTTAAAGATTCATAAACGTGAATTTATCTGCGTGATTGGCCCATCGGGTTGCGGTAAATCGACCTTTAGCCGAATTGTGGCTGGGCTTGATCCTTACAGTAGCGGTGAATTGCTGGTCGATGGCCAAGCGATTGAAGGCCCAAACCCTGAGCGTGGCATGGTGTTTCAAGGCTACACGCTTTTCCATGGAAAACAGTCAAAGAAAATGTGATGTTCGGCCCTTTAATGAAAGGTGCCAGCAATGCTTCGGCTGAATCCAGCGCCCGCGAATGGATTGATATTATTGGTCTAGAAAAATACCAAGATCAGTACCCGCATGAGCTTTCTGGCGGGATGAAACAGCGTGTTGCGATTGCCCGAGCATTGGTCAATGAACCCAAAATATTATTGATGGATGAGCCGTTTGGCGCGCTTGACCCGCATACCCGTCAAAAAATGCAAAAACATTTAATGGATCTTTGGCAAAACATTGATATCACGATTATTTTTGTGACCCACGATATGGATGAAGCGATTCTATTGGCGGATCGTATTGTGGCGCTCAAAGCCAATCCTGGTGAAATTAAAGAAATTATTGAGGTCGATTTACCCCGTCCTCGTAATCCTGAACTCATGCTGAGTCCTGAATTTAAACAACTGCGCGAACGGGTGGATTTCTTGGTACATGCGCAGGAAGACGAGCTCGACCCAGCGATGGAAAACCTACCGAAAATTCCACGTATGACTCAAGTCAGTACGCAAAAATAACTGGATTAATCCCTCTTCATCTTTAGGACGGCCTAAATGATTTACTACAGCGTTGGACGGCCAACATTATAGGAATTGAAGATGAATGAATCTTATGTTTTGCCACTTGTTGATATATCGAAAATGCAAAGTACGGTACTGTCAGAACGCTTAGAAGTAGCCTCTGCATTGGATCAAGCCTGTAAAGATGTTGGTTTTCTTTATTTAAAAGGTGATCAGTTCAATTTTGATTTTGCGACATCACTGATTCAGGTGGCAAAGTGTTATTTTCAACAAGATACCGCCAGTAAAATGCAACACTATATTGGGCTGTCGAAAAATCATAGTGGCTATGTGCCAATTGGTGAAGAACAATTTGCAGGCAACAGCTACGACTTAAAAGAAGCCTATGACGTCAATTATGATTACCACGGCGAAACTACGGCATTTCCTTTGCTTGGCCCTACTTTATGGCCAGATGATGCCACATTTAAAAGCACGGTCAGTGATTATTACTGCCATTTACGCAGTATTAGTGAGCAGATTTTTCAGGCCTTTGCTTTAGCATTGAATGTAGATGAGCATTTTTTTGATCGCAAAATTACCCATCCGACCAGCCAATTGCGTCTAATCCATTATCCCTATAACCCTGAAGTAAAAGATGCTGAAGGTATTGGCGTGCATACAGATTATGAGTGCTTTACACTGCTCTTACCGACTGCACCAGGTTTGCAGGTACTCAATAAACAAGGTGAATGGATGGATATTCCATTGATTGATAATACCTTGGTGATGAATATTGGCGACATGATGGAAATTTTGTCGAATGGCAAATATTTGGCCACCAAGCATCGTGTTAAAAAAGTCTCTGAAGAACGCTACTCTTTCCCTCTGTTCTGTACCTGTAATTACGACACAATTATTGAGCCAGTATATTCTACTAAAGCGCCCAAATATCAGCCCTTAATTGGTGGCGAACATTTATTTAATCAAACCGCGCAAACCTTTAGTTATCTCAAAAAACGTATCGCTTCAGGAGAGCTAAGTCTTAGAAATGCTGTGCCTTTGTCATCATTTGGTATGGATGAAAATACAGAAGTACAAGGAGCAAGCGCATGAATCTATTTCAGGCTTTAGCACAGCTTCCAGCAAGCCAAGAGGTTTCAGGTCCTATTCCAGACTATTTATATGGTGCTTTTCGCCGAAAAAGTATCAGTTTTTCGAATGGATTAACGGATGAAAAAACCATTGTGTATTGGTTTCAGTCACGTAGTTTCACCATCGATCTACGTTTAAAAAGCCGTGAAAATACGCCAGTGAATGAACGTCAAGGCTGGATTGGCAACACTCTTTGGGATGCTGAACAGCAATTATTGTCTTGGGACGTTAAAGCACACTCAAATTATCAAAATCATGTGCAATGGCCAGAACCTGCAAAACTACATGCGATTGGCAACTGTATTTTAGAATTCTCTCCAAGCAATGCGTATGTCGAAGACTGGCGTCAACAAGTGCATGAAGGGCTATTTTTAGGCCTGCGCTTGAAGTCAGCTTTAGATGTAGAAAGCCATCAGCCATTGCAGATGGATGGCGGTTTAATTATTTGTGATAAGCATGTGGCCTTCGCACTGAGCCGTTTACCTACAGATCAGCAAACAGTTGCCAGCATCAACATATCATCTGCACCTACTATGTATGAAACGGTGATTGAAAGCTTTGAAGTATCCATCGCTATTGATGGTCTGCATAAGCACCTTACAACGACTTCCTCTCAGCAAGATCAATCACTTAATTTTGATGATTTTAAAGTTATTGATGAAACACATTTGATGCAAAACGTCATTATTAATGGTCAAGCAGTACAGCTGATGTACGAGGTGGATATTTATGTTCCACATTATGCATTTCAGCATCACACTGATACCACGACAGAAAGTACAGATTGGTTACGAAATGAAAAACAGCACCTCTTGCACCATGCAATAGAATGTCTATAGGAAATCGATGTCGTTTATATATTTGCTCATCGCAATCATTGCTGAAGTGGTTGCCACGTCCGCCTTAAAAGCCAGCAATGGCTTTACTGAACTTGTGCCGATTATTTTTACCGTATTGGGCTATGCCATTGCGCTCTTTTTTTTAGGTTTGACCTTTAAATCGATTCCTATGGGATTGGCCTACGCCATGTGGTCTGCTGCAGGCATTGTACTGATTTCTTGTGTGGGCTGGATTGTGTTTAAACAAAATTTAGACCTACCTGCCATGATTGGTTTGGCCTTTATTTTATTGGGTATTGTGATTATTAATGTTTTTTCTAAAAGCACAGAGCTTTGAAATGTCAGTTTTAAAATGAATTTTTTAAATAATATCTCTGAAATTTTAAAGACTTAAATTGCTATAGATAAAAATGCTCTAGCTTGCTGTTGCACACTAGAGCATACGTTTCGAATGAATTAACTGTGATCAGTCTGCCACTATAAAATGCCTTTCACTAGAAAAAAGCATCCAACAATACATAACAGCACAGCAAAACATTTTTTCAGTACTGCTGGTGAAAGCGCATGCGCAGTTTTCGCGCCATATTTAGCCGTAAAGAAACTCATCACACTAATGCCCAAAAAGGCATAAATATGAATAAAGCCAATGGTATTTGGAATTTCAACTTGCTGTTGCATACCAAAAAACATAAAGCCTAATGCACCAGCAATGGCAATAGGTAAACCGCAAGCGGCAGACGTCCCGACCGCTTTTTGCATCACCACGCCATTTGCCGTTAAATACGGCACTGTAATACTGCCACCACCAATACCGAAGATGGCAGATGCAACGCCAATACCCGAACCCGCCACAATTTGCTTGCCTGTAGATGGCAGTGTTTTGTTGGAATCGACTGGCTTTTTTGCACCCATAAACATGTTATAAGCCACCCAAAGTAAAAACACACCGACAATCATTTGCAGATGCAAACCTGACAGCCAGCCTGCAATGCCCGCGCCTGCAAAACAGCCAATCGCCATTGGCGGAGCTAAATTTTTAAATACAGGCCAAATCACAGCGCCATTTTTATTGTGCGCCATTAAGGAGCTGATCGATGTCACCACAATCGTAGCCAAAGATGTACCAAGCGCCAAATGCATAATCACATCAGGGCTATAGCCCATTTGGCTAAAAACAATATAGAGCAATGGCACAATGATGGTGCCACCACCGACACCAAACAGCCCTGCAGCAAAACCAGCAAATGCACCAATAATTAAGAAAGTAATGAGTTCCACAATATACCGATTTAAAATGAAGAGAAATCTTGTATAAATCAAATATGTACTATCATTCGGTGAATAATGAATGTTCCCTCTCTTTTTTAAAGGATGAGGAACATGCTCCTCATCACAAAGGGAGAAGCAACTTTTAGTTACTCATTTAAAATCACATTCTGAATGTTTTTTGACTTTGGCAAGAAATCTAATATTGATTATAAATAATTTACGAAGTGATTAAGCCAACTCCACTTGACCCACGGCATGATAAGCACGGTTGAAATACACCAAGCTTTCCTCCTGCTGACTTTGCTTGATTGCGACCACACGGCACATAAACACGCTGTGCGTACCCACTTCTTGAATCTGTTCAATCTGACAGTCAAAACTGACCAAAGCATCTTTTAATATTGGTGAACCTGTTTCTAATGTGGTCCAAGAACCCAATTTAAACCGCTCTTCCGAATTGAATTTGCTTGAAGCAAAAGCATTGGAAATCTGCTCATGCTGTGCGCCCAAAACATTGACAGACAGAACTTTATTTTCAAGAAAATGCGCATGAGAACGAGATGATTGATTCATACAAACCAGCAAAGTTGGCGGTGTATCTGTCACACTGCATACTGCTGATGCTGTAAATCCATGCATGCCTGCTTCGCCCTCAGTCGTAATCACGTTGACTGCAGTCGTCAATAAAGACATTGCATTTCTAAAATCAGTTGCTTCAATCATCTCTTCAATCTCAATGGTCTATATGGCTTATCTCTTTCTCAGGTTTGGACAATAGCAAATTTAATTTCCTTATTGCCCTTACATGAAACCGAGTCAGCTCGAATTTATGCGGTCAATTCTTGACGAATAATGGCAGCGCCTGCGCTTAACGCATTTAGTTTGCCTTGCGCCACTTGGCGAGGTAAAGGCGCCATACCGCAGTTTGTTGAAGGATATAGCTTGTCGGCATCTACAAACTGAAGCGCTTTGCGTAATGTATTTGCTACTTCTTCTGCTGTTTCAACCTGATTGGTTGCTACATCAATGGCGCCAACCATCACTTTTTTACCGCGGATGAGTTCGATTAAATCCATCGGTACACGAGAGTTTTGGCATTCAAGCGAGATGATATCGAGCTTCGATTGCTGCAATTTCGGGAATGATTCTTCGTATTGGCGCCATTCATTACCTAAAGTTTGTTTCCAATCAGTATTGGCTTTAATACCGTAACCATAGCAAATGTGAACTGCTGTTTCGCATTTCAAACCTTCAAGCGCACGCTCTAAGGTCGCAATACCCCAGTCATTGACTTCATCAAAAAATACGTTAAACGCAGGCTCATCAAATTGAATAATATCCACGCCTGCCGCTTCAAGCTCTAACGCTTCTTGATTGAGGATTTTAGCAAATTCCCAAGCCAATTTTTCACGGCTCTTGTAATGGCCATCATACAAAGTATCAATCATCGTCATTGGGCCAGGCAGTGCCCATTTGATCGGCTGATTGGTTTGGCTGCGTAAGAATTTCGCATCATCCACAAACACTGCTTTCTTACGAGATACTTCACCCACAACTGACGGTACACTTGCATCATAACGATTACGAATACGTATCGTTTCACGCTTTTCGAAATCAACACCTTCAAGATGTTCAATAAATGTGGTTACAAAATGCTGACGGGTTTGTTCACCATCACTGACAATATCAATGCCTGCATGGATTTGTTCATGCAAAGATAATTTCAACGCATCACGTTTTGCATCTAATAATTCTTCGCCTTCAAGCTTCCATGCTGACCACAGTTTTTCAGGTTCAGCCAGCCAAGATGGTTTAGGTAAGCTGCCAGCAGTTGAAGTTGGGAGTAAAATGGCCATATTCGATCTTCTATCTCTATATTCTAAATTTTGCAAAACCAAAAAGTTATCAATTGATTATTAAATTCATATTGAAAGTCCCTTCTCCCTATGGGATGAGGAGCATGCTCCGCAAGAGGATGAGGGAGCATTTCATATAAATCCTCTCCCTAACCCTCTCCTTAAAAGGAGAGGGAAATTTCTTTACGAAATAAATATTGATCACAAATTAACTGATGCATGAAACATATTCTTTAAAACAGCTGCTTTAAATCACAAGTGATTTAAAATTAAGCTGCGGCTGCATTTTCAATACTAAAATTAGCCGCCCACTCATTCAGAATGTCTTTATATGGCTGGATAAAGTTCTCTTCCGTCCATTTGCCCTGTTTAACCGCCAACTGACCACGTTCAACACGGTCATACACAATACGGGTTAATGAGTAATCACCGAAACTTAAGCTTGGTTGATACACTAAACCTGCTGTCGCATTGGTATTGTAAATTTCAGGACGGTAGATTTTTTGGAAGCTTTCCATGGTGCTGATCGCGCTGATCAGTTCGAAATCTGTATAGTCGCTCAGCAAGTTATTTGCTGAATAAAATGCCAATGGTGCAGTCGCATTTTCAGGTTTGAAGTAACGAACGCTTAAGCCCATTTTTGCAAAATAGTCATCGGTACGTGAATAATCATCATTAGTGTATTCCACACCTAAGATCGGATGCACATTTGCAGTACGGTAATAGGTTTTTGTCGTTGAAATACTTAAACAGATGACAGGCTGTTTTTTAAATTCAGCTTTGAATACGTCAGAATTGATCAAGTGTTGATATAGCTTGCCGTGTAAATCACCAAAATCTTCAGGTTTTTCATTGAACTTACAGCCGAGTGCTGGTAATACCACGCTGAAGTCATAGTCACGTACATACGATGAAAAACTGTTGCCGATCATGCCTTCAATGCGTTCATTGGTTTTATGGTCGATGATGGTACTCTTTAAAGTTTCAATAAATGGGAAAGTTTGACCATTGCCTTCCACATCGAGTTCAGCCGAAATGATGTCAATTTCAAGTGAATAACGATCTGCATTTGGGTTGTCACAAGTAGCTAAACTATTGAAACGGTTATTAATCATTGCCAAAGTACGGCGCAGATTCTCTTCACGGTGTTCACCACGTGCCAAATTGGCAAAGTTCGTTGTTAAACGTGTATTGTCAGCTGGTTTATAGTTTTCATCAAAGCGGATACGTTTGATTGAACATGCAAATTTATGACTCATGGAGATTCACTACCCTAAAATTAAAAATAATCAAAATTTCTGTATGAAGTAATTTATACGTGAAACTTAAGATGAATAAAAATGATTTAACCTCAACTCAAAGTGAGATAAATTCATGTTTAAGATTTAAATACAATGAATTTTCTTCAACTATGCATCATTCAACTGGCGATAAAAAACTGCCACTCAGGTAGCATTTAAATTTTATTTAATATAAATAAGGGCTTAAAAAAAATTCAATGAATAATTTTTCATTCAAACACACATCTGAAATGTGTCGAATCGTACAGATTGGCTCAATATCTCCACTCTCAAAATTTAGCGATTTATTCATTAGGGTGAATTTTTCTAACTTTAAAATGAAAAAAGATCAAATCACTAATTGTTTTAATATTGAATCTGTAACACTAATATACTTTTGCCCTGAGCTATAAAGTTCTTAAACCTTGCCATAAATAGATAAACCAAATATGAAATCAGCATATATTCATGTCGTTTCAGCTTTTTAGTCAATATACTGAATATGACTCAACTTATACTTAGAAAAAATCAGCATATTCGAGCTTTGGTATGTTAAGGAATCCCTAAAATATTCGGTTTATACTTATACCTTCTTAAAATCATGTCTAATAAATTAGAACGTCAGACACTGACTCTCCCAGTAGGTCATGACAAGCTTTTACTCCACTCTTGCTGTGCACCATGCTTTGGCGAAGTCATGGAAACATTAATTGAATCAGGTATCGATTTTTCAATTTTCTTTTACAATCCCAATATTCATCCTGTGAAAGAATATGAAATCCGTAAAGAGGAAAATATCCGCTTTGCAGAAAAACACAATATTCCGTTTATCGACTGTGATTACGACACAGACAATGGGTTTGCTCGCGCTAAATGTATGGAAAATGAGCCTGAAAAAGGCATTCGTTGCACGATGTGTTTTGATATTCGCTTCGAGCGTACTGCACTTTATGCGGCAGAACATGGTTTTAGCTTAATTAGTAGCTCACTGGGAATTTCACGCTGGAAAAATATAAAGCAGATTAATGACTGTGGTCATCGCTCCGCTTCACATTATGAAGGCATAAGTTATTGGGACATTAAATTGATATTGTTAGCCCTGAAGCATTTATACTATTCAGAGCTTATTTTATTTACGTTTCAACTTATTTCAGTTCTTCAACCAAAGCTGGATAGATTGATCCATCGACATCCATTTCAGTTTTATAAATGCCATTAGCAACATTAAATTTATTTACGTGGTAACTAGAACCATAAATCGAGTCAAAACCAGTTCCTTTTTTAAAGACTTGTTTGTTGGCAGCTAAATCCAGCAAATGTGTGCCTCCAATAAACTGTTCATACTGTGCAGGATCAACGCCGACACGAGTAGACATGATTTTCACAGCATCGGCATGTGTTGCAGGGTCGTTGATGTATTTAACAGTTTTATCCCAAACTTGAATGATTTTTTTCCATTCTTCTTTGTTAGCAGATAAATGCGTCATGTTGACGGTTAATGTGTCATAAATCAGACCGGGTTTATCTTTCGATGTATAAATGATTTTAGAGCCAGCAACAGATTTCAGTGCTTGATTTGCGACCGGTTGCCACACCGCAATCGCTGCAATATCAGGACTTGCAAATACTTGTGGCAGCTCGTTGGTCATGGTGTTGACCAACTTTACTTCAGAAGCTTGAATTTTTGCATCATCTAACGCCGTCGTCAAAAGCAAATGATCAACCAAGCCTTTTTCTGTCGCGATACTTTTTCCTTTTAGATCGGCAAGGCTATTGATGCCATCTTTAGCAATGATGACATCATTACCCGCAGAATAGTCCGTCGCCATAATCATGACGCCTTTCGTGCCACCAGAACCCGTGACCAAGTTGTCGCCATTGGTGACCAAAACAGCATCCAACTGATTTGCCGCAAATGCAGATAGTGAAGCTGAATAATCAAACCATTTAAAGTCTACATTGACACCAGCTTCTTTTAACCAGCCTTTTTCAATAGCAACTTGCCATGCGACAAAACCAGGCCAGTCGCTATAGCCGATCGTGATGGCTTTTGTATTGACTGTGCCTTCTGCTTGCACGTTTGGTTCTGGAGTTTTTGTAGTATTGTCACAACCACCCAGTAAGATGGCAGTCACAACGGATGCAGATAAGCAGGCTTTTTTGATCATAGTGCGATTTCCCCGATGGCATTACAGTTAAATTTTGTATTGGTATACAAAACGATGGTGTATTCGGCTTACTGACGGATTGAGCATTACGCTTTGCATGATTTAGTCTTTGGTTACCTGCATTGGCATGTGCTTGCTGTTTATCTGTGATTTGGTCTTTAAACTGACCTTGTGATCGATATAATTGGCCCATTTTAAAACTCCTTAATTCTTTGCATTTTGCGGAATTGGCGGCATTACAGCGTCCATCAACTCCAAATGTCCTTTAATCACACCTTTAAGTGCTGAAAAATGCTGACTAATAACTTTGAGCTCTGAACTGACGCCTTGCAGAATCATGACTTCTAAAATTTTGTGGTCATCGAGTTGAATATGCAGCGAGCTCACCACTTGTTCTAAAAACTGCTGCTGTAAATCTAAAAGCTGAATACGTAGTGCCGTACTACTTGCGTCATACAGTAAGGTAAATGTGCCGACCATTACTTCGTTACGCTGCTCCTGATCGGCAATCAGATGCTTATTGATCATGTCGACAATGGCCTGAGAACGGCTTTCATAATGCTGATCGACAATTTTTTGGTCCAATGCATCGACTGTTTTTTCAGGCACGGTAATACTGATACGCGCCAGCTTTTGTTTAGGCACTGTTTTTCCTTATTTTTTTTGATGAATATAGAAACCCGCGCGGCACTCAGTAGCTCAATAAAAAACTGCTTTAATTGATGCAGAAATGTTGCGGATTGATAGCGTTTC
This sequence comes from Acinetobacter sp. CFCC 11171, assembly GCF_003268405.1. Taxonomy (NCBI): domain Bacteria; kingdom Pseudomonadati; phylum Pseudomonadota; class Gammaproteobacteria; order Moraxellales; family Moraxellaceae; genus Acinetobacter; species Acinetobacter sp. CFCC 11171. Next base: position 93,766 of record NZ_LQXP01000010.1, read on the forward strand.
ATATGCATCTCCTGTTTGAGTAATACAAAATATTTATTTCGTAATATCGATAGAAATGCAGAATCTGTGCCAAGTGAGAAATACAAAAAATGATCGATTATTTTGTTCTTTTAACTTTCTTTTAGATTTTATTGTTCGTTATTTGTGCAATAAATGCACTCATCGAGACCCCTTTGCACTATTGCTGCGATGGGTGATTTTATGATGGACTATTTCTAAAACTTATTAGACTTATTAACCAAGAGCATTGACCGATATGCAACAAACTCGAAGTTCAACTTATTTCATCAACATTGAACATCATTTATACTGATTAAACTTTCTATTCATCACTCAACGCCTATGAAGTATTTCAGCTGCGCGGTCTGTTCTAACCAAATCTTTTTTGCCAATTCACACTGTGTCAATTGTCAGACTGCGCTGGGTTATATTGCCTCTGAAAAGCAAATGGGCTGTTTTGACAAGCATAGCAGTACGTTATGGCTTGCGTTAAATCCTGAAATAAAGGGAAAACGCTTTAAACCTTGTCATAATTATCAGCACCATCATGTATGCAACTGGATGGTACCTGCTGACAGTGAAGAAATTTATTGTGAGTCTTGCCTGCTCACACATACCATTCCCAACTTAGATAACCCAGACCATATTGTGTACTGGGCACGATTGGAACATGCCAAACGGCGTTTTTTGTATTTAATGCAGCAACTGAATACCATGCCGCGTCCTAAACGCAGTCAAGATGACCGTTTTGGACTTCGTTTTGATTTTTTGATGCCAACAGAAAATACACCAGTCATGACCGGTCATGCCAATGGCATTATTACCTTAAATGCCAGTGAAGCAGATGTGATTTACCGCGAAACAACGCGTATAAAAATGGGTGAAAACTACCGTACACTTCTAGGTCATTTTAGACATGAAAGCGGTCATTATTATTTTGATTTGATCAAACATTTACACCCAGAGCTGATTGATGAATTTCGGGAACTATTTGGTGATGAACGACAAGATTATAGTGAAGCTTTGAAACGACATTATAATGACGGTGCGCCACAAAATTGGGCGGATTACTATGTCAGTTCATATGCCAGTACGCATCCTTGGGAAGATTGGGCGGAAACATGGGCGCATTATTTGCACATGATGGATACTCTAGAAACAGCCTACTATGCAGGATTAGTGGTCAAAACCAATAAGTCAGATTTAAATAATTTAGAACTGAAAGAGAACCCGATTGGCGCTCAGGATTTTGACCTATTGCTGCAACATTGGATGACCTTGACCTTTAATTTAAATGCGTTGAACCGCAGCATGGGCTTAGATGATGCATATCCGTTTACGCTGTCGAATCCAGTATTGGATAAACTTAGATTCATTCACCACAAACTGCTCAACATGACCTTAAAAAACCAGCAGCACAATTAGATTAAATTTAATACGTGATATTGTTTGAACCTCAGATCAACTTTTCTGTATTACAGCATTCGTACATTAGCTTATAGAAAGGATGTATACGTAGTAATTTTCTTGGATTGAGCGCTGTAACACCTGCCCTATTTTTACTATTTTATAAAGGTTAAAATAACAAAAAATAGATGCCTGTGACCTTTCCCATGATGCCTTTCATGCATTTACCAGCTCGTTTTATGTGTATCATCAGCCTGAGTTTGCTCAGTGGATGCCAATTGGTCAAATTACAAGAAAATCAACTCAGTGCGTCACTAAATAATAAAACAGATAGCATATTAACCCATCAGAAGCTCAGTACATTTAGCCATCAAATCCTGTTAATGGTGAATGAAAGCGACCAATCTTGTTTAAGTGCGCTTGAAAGCTGTATTCACAAAATGCGTAATAATGAAACTTTAGATATTGCTCAAGTCTATGCAGCAGCAAGTGAGCTGTACATGGCACGTGCTTTAAGCGCCGATCAAAATCCACAATGCAAAAAAAGCTTAAAACAACACAGCGGAAAACTCGCATCAAGCAAAATAAAAATGTGTATGGATCAGCAGCTTGCAGACTTTGATTTCAGTCTGCGCTACAGCTATGTCTATCTATTTAAATCCGCTCAAGCCCCAGAAGAACGCTTATTTGATTTGCGTCAGGGACAAGTCCGCACCTTTTATAATGTGGCTTTATCACGTTTAATCACCTCATCATTCAGCCGTTTTGACTATCAGCAAATGCCTGAAAGTTTAATGTTGGGTTCATCGCTTTATCATTTTAACTATGAGCATTATCCTGAAATCAAAAATGCGGACATTGATAAATTACTGTCGAGCTATAATTTTAATTTTTCAGGCTTAAAAACCATTAACCGTCAGGAAGGAATTGGTTCTGAATTTGTCTTAGTCAAAAAAGCCACGGATCTGTCTGCTGCGCAGCCTTTTGTACTAGACCCTGAACAATATTATTCAAATAAACCCAACCCCAATATCCATACAGCACGCTATTTATCTGTCAGTGCGATAGCAGAGCCTGCCAAGACCAATAGCAGCATTAGTGAAATTTTGTCGCCGCAATCAGACTTTAAGGTTGAATTATTTAATCCCTATCAATTTAAAAAGGCAAAAATTGAATCTCAGCCCTATACACTAACAGCCAATTATTCTGCGCCTTATGGTCTTTGGTTAGCCGAAAATAAATTAGGACAATCTGGCTATTGGACACTTCTGAATAAGGAAGAACATTTGCGCATGCCACATGTGTTTATGTTAGAGCCGTATCAACCCAATAAAAAGATTATTGTCATGGTTCACGGTTTAGCCAGCAGTCCTGAAACTTGGATCAGCCTGACCAATAACATCATGGGTGATCAAAAACTGCGTGATCATTACCAAGTTTGGCAAGTGTTTTACTCAACCAATATGCCAATATTTGAGAGTCGTTTTCAAATCAATGCTTTACTCAAACAGGCATTTGCAACTGTTCAGCCCAATACGCCATCGGCTCAGGATGCTGTCATTATCGGGCATAGTATGGGCGGCATCATTAGTCGTTTATTGGTTAGTGATGCAGATATTTCCGCTCAAGCTATTCCACTCATGAACTATGAACAAAATACACAGTTACAACGTCATCCAATTATCCGCGATCGTTTTGTCTTTAAAGCATTGAAGCCAGTTAGTCGTGCAATTTTCATTGCCGCACCGCATCATGGTACTGACTATGCAGACCGCTGGTTTACCAATTTGGCGAAAAAAATCGTAGTATTGCCTTTAAGTTTTTTAAATGATGTCAATGTTGAACTCCCGAATGCAAAAAATTCAACTATGGGCCTGATTAAGTCTGGACCTGCAGATTTAAGTCAACAATCACGTTTTATGCTGCTGACTGCTGACATCATGCCAAATAAAGATATTCCTTATCATTCTATTATGGGAAATCAGACGCAAAGTACTGAACCGAGCAAAATGTCGGATGGCATTGTTCCCTATACAAGTTCTCATTTAGATGGTGCGGTGTCTGAAAAGATTTTCAATGGTGGACATTCCATCCATGAGTCTGCAGATGCCATTTTAGAATTGCGACGCATTTTGAGAGAGCATTTGGATAAATAAGCGAACTTTTTAATCACGGTTTTTGTGAACTCGAGCTCGTAGGCCGTCTAAAGTGATCTTTATCGTTTTTTGCCCTTTAACTTTTTCTGCTTGTTCTGTTAAATGCACATCTTCCGAAAAACAATCATTCAAAATTATTTTTGCATTTTCCCTAATTCGATTTCGACTTTCAGAGCTACGACAATCTAATAGTTCTTCTAGTTTTTTAGCCATAATTAATAAATCCCCCTTAGATTCTTTTTTAGGTTGAAACGCTTGCAAAAAAGCGTAAATAGATAATATTGTTCATTTTTACCAATGTCCTAAAGATGTAAATAACAGTTAAATATTGATCTTTTTTAGTTGGGTTATATTTATCTTTTAATAGCTAACACAAAATGTTAAAGTTTTATTTTGATTAATTTTAAACCAAAAATTCAACTACAGATAAAGATTATTATGAAATTAATAGCACTTAAATTAGAAAAACTTTAGGGGATATCAGGGCGAAAACTTGATAAATATCGATTCAAATTTAACAGGAATCATTGGGAAAAATGATGCTGGTAAATCTACGATTTTAGAAGCATTAGATATTTTTTTTGAAAACTCCTCTTTAGAAAAGACCGATAAATGTGTGCACTGTACAGAAGAAGATAATATTTCAATAACTTGTATTTTTGATGACATTCCAACATCGCTAACACTAGATGCAACATCCGTCACTACTTTACAGAATGAATATCTATTAAATTCAGAGGGTCACTTAGAAATAAAAAAAACATTCCGTGTAAATCAAAAAATATCTACAGATCTGAGCTTGATTGCGAAATATCCGAGTAATTCCGGATTAGATAATTTGATAATATTGAAAAATGCAGATTTAAAAGCCTTATTTAAAACCAAAAATTTAGATATCTCTCAAGTAACCGATCAAAGATCTAATACATCATTAAGACAATCCTTATTTCAATCAGAGACACTCGCATTCGCAATTAAGGAAATTCCTTTAAACAAAGAGGATGCAAAAAATGTCTGGGATGTATTAAAAAACTTTTTACCTATTTATGCTTTATTCAAATCGGACCGAAATAGTAGCGATCAAGATAGCGAAGTCCAAGATCCTATGAAACTTGCTATCAAGCATGCTCTCTCTGAAATTCAACCACAATTACAAGTGATTCAAGAACATATCAAAAATAAGGTAGAAGATGTAGCAGGAAGAACTTTAGAAAAACTCTCTGAAATGGATTCAGCATTAGCAAAAGATTTAATTCCTGATTTTTCAAAGGAACCTAAGTGGGAATCTATTTTCTCGATGGCTTTAGCATCTGAACAAGGGATTCCTGTCAACAAAAGAGGAAGTGGTGTTAGAAGATTAATTCTTCTAAATTTTTTTAGAGCCGAAGCAGAGAAAAAATTTCAAGAAGCAAATGGACGATCTATAATTTATGCAATTGAAGAACCTGAAACTTCACAACATCCTAATTATCAGGAAATGTTGATAAAAGCTCTATTAGAACTATCTTTACTTCCTAAAACTCAAATTTTAGTAACAACACATACCCCTGCTTTGGCAGGACTTATGCCTATTACTAGCCTGAGATACATAGCTAAAAATGAGAGTAATCAACATGTAATTTCTCATACTGACAACGATGACATACTAAAATCTGTCAGTAGTGATCTAGGTATACATCCTTTTAGTGAAATTTCTAATCCTCAATCTCGAGGGTATATCTTTGTTGAAGGTGTATCAGATGTCGTATTTTTGAAACACATATTTGCTAAATATGCTGAAAAAGGATTGATCCAAAAAGATTATATCGCTGAATTAGAAGTAC
>NZ_LQXP01000011.1:0-97546 GCF_003268405.1 Acinetobacter sp. CFCC 11171
TTTTTGATCCAACGCAACACCTTTTTTTAAATAATTATTTTGAGCGCACAATTTTCACTCAAATTACATTTTTTTATTCATATTTTGATCAAATTTGGTTTAATAGTAATAAATCAGGATTATTTGAACGTTTTTACTTATTATACGGCAAACATTTTGCCGCGCTAAAAGCGTCAGGACTATATATGCGCCAAACTTCTTTTTTATATGCAGGATTATTGTCACTTGTCGTAACAACTCCTGTAATTGCAAATGACGAGGCTTCAGCACCTATTGCTCAAGACTCAGAAGCTGCCAATAAATCAAAAACACAACAATTTGCGCATGCTGCGATGGTTAAGTCATCTGAAGTTGCAAAAAAATTATCTGTTAATGCCAATGCAGCACAATCAGAAGAAGATAAAGACCCTTTCCAACCGATCAACCGGAAAGTTTACGCATTTAATGATTATTTAGACGTCCATATTGCCCGCCCTGTTGCTGTGCAATATGTAGCAAAAACCCCTAAGGATATACGTGAATCGTATCGTTTATTCCGTAAAAATTTGGGCGAACCGTGGAATGCGTTTAACCAACTCATCCAAGGTCGACCGACACGTGCCGCAAAAAGTCTGGGGCGTTTTACTGTTAATACACTGACAACTTTAGGCTTTGCTGACCCTGCAAGCCGTCTAGGTCTAGAAACCGAAGATGAAAACTTTGGCGCGACTTTAGGTTATTACGGTATTCCTTCTGGTCCTTATATTGTTTTACCAGTGCTTGGTCCAAGCACATTGCGTCAAACTGTGGGGCTTGCTGTAGATAGTCAAGGACGTCCACAGAAATATATGCTTGATGGTCATGATGTGGCGTATTGGTCTGAGCAAACTTTACGTGGAATCGATACTCGCGCTCAATTACTGGATATCGAAGGTGTATTGCAAGGCGATAAATACGCTCAAATTCGTGATATTTATTTGCAACGCTTGAACTATTCTATTGCTGAGAAAAAAGGTATCGCTGAAGAAAACCTATTTATTGATGAAGAAGATGACGATATTGATGAATCTGAAGATAATTCAGTAGACGTTTCATCTGATGATTCTACCGATTTCATTGATGACAGCAGTTCAGATGATACCGACACGGTAACAACTGAATAAATAAAATTTTTCAATTGGCTGGTGTGGTTTTTCCCTCCAGCCATCATTAGCTTGCTATAGTACACTTATTGTCTATCGAAGGATTCATCTAATTCTTTATGTATTTCATTCAACCTACTCGTGATATTCCATATTTAGATCAGGTACTTGATGCGCTTCCTAGCGTACAAATGATTAACATTGAAGATCTAGACTTGTATGATCCAACGATCATTGCAATTGCTGATGTTGCCGACTTTTTAAATCACCAATGGACACTTCCTACTATTGTGCTTGCTTTTGAGCATGAAGGTGCTGCATTGGCTCAAGCTTGGCAACAAGGCGCTTTAGCAGGATGGGTTTGGGATCATATCCCAACTAACCTTCAGGTGGCACTCACTAAAATTGATGCGCAATACAAACGCAATCAAGATAGCCGTGATCTCCCTTCTGCTGCAGATTTGCAAAAACGTTTACTGCCCAACCCGATTGAACTCCACAACTATAAAATTGAAACATTCTTCCAGCCTTCAGCCTATTTATCCGGTGATTGGTACGATTACTGGAAAATCAGCGATAAAGAAATCATGTTTTATCTCGCAGATGTATCTGGTCATGGGGTAACGAGTAGTTTACTAACCTCATGGATGGCTGCTTTCCACGGTCGTTCAAAAACCCCGAGAGAACTCATCAAAAAACTCAATGGCATGTTGGTTCAAGAAAATATTGAAAAGCACATTACCATGATTGCGGGAATACTTAATCTCGATACGCATGTCTTGAAATGGTCTAGTGCAGGCCATTATCCGCCGGCCATTTTATTTGAACCCGGTCTTCCCGCACGAATTTTAAATACCAGTAGCTTTCCACTTGGCTTAACTGAAGACCTCGAAGTTGAAGAGTTTGAATTTACCTTAAATCGTTATTCGCGCTTTGTAATTTGCTCGGATGGCGCACTAGAACCTTTTGACGGTGGATTGAATGAACAGCTAGGTCAATTGGTTTATCACTTGCAAAATCAATCATTTCAAGCACCAGACCATGTTGCCGACGATATTGCCATCCTAAGTTTACGTCGAATCAATTAATCACGAAATCAACTACTTAAACCGAATACGACTTTCTGATCATACTCGGCTACTTGAGTAAGCTGTGCCCCTATGGGATAATTTACTATCCTTCTCTGCAAATGGCATTTATATGTCAACAGGTCATGTTGAATATGCAAGCTTGAACGGAACGCATATTTTTAAGCTTATTGGCGAAGTGCGTGCCCAATCTTGTATTAGTCTAGACAAGTTATTAAACAAAATTGAACAGCAACAAAATGTCGTCGGTGCAATCGTTGATTTAACCCAAACGACATTTATCGATAGTACTGTTCTTGGCATTTTGGCGAAACTGGGTTTGAAGCTCAAACAAGTTCACCATATCCAAGCGGTAATGTTGTCTACAAACTCTGATATCACAACGCTTGCCAATAGCATGGGTTTAGGTCAGGTGTTTGTTATTTTGAATTATTGTGGTGATCCAAGTGTATGCACTCGCGCACTTATGGAAGAACACATTACCCATAGCAATATGCTGAATACGGTTTTAGATGCACACAAAACGCTGATGAAACTAAATGATAGCAACCAAAATATGTTTGAGCCTTTGGTCAAACAACTGCAAAAAGAGCAGGACAATCTAGAGCAACCCAAGCAGCAAAATGTCTAATTTAGGTTAATCACAGCAGAGCCTCTTCGCATGATTTTACTTTCCATTGCTCAAATGAATTCTCAAAATGACATTGAAGATAACTTCAAAGTGATCGAGTCATTGATGCAACAAAGTCAGGCTCAAGGTGCGAGTCTCATTGTATTTCCCGAAAATTTTGTCTGCTTTGCCGCAGGTAAACAACGCGAAACCGCGGCGCAATTTGAAAGTATTCAGCAGCGACTAGAACAACTCGCACATCGTTATCAACTTTGGATTGTTGCGGGCACACTCCCATGCCCTTATCGTCCAGATGGTTCAATCATTCAAGATGGCCGTGTCCGTACTGTCAGCCTGTGTATCAGCCCTGAACGTACCGAAGCACGTTATGACAAAATTCATTTATTTGATGTGCAAGTTGGTGACGCTGTCGGTGGCTATCAAGAATCAAAATTCTTTGAACCTGGTACTGAAACCGTAGTTGCAACAACACCTTTTGGCAATATTGGCCTGATGGTGTGCTACGACTTGCGCTTTCCTGAACTGGCTTTGAAACTTCGTAGCCAAGGTGCAAACATTTTAACGGCGCCTGCAGCTTTTACTTATACCACGGGTGAAATGCACTGGCAGCTCTTACTGCAAGCCCGTGCTATGGATAGCCAATGTGCTGTACTAGGAGCCGCACAACAAGGCTGGCATGGTGAAAAGCGTCAAACTTGGGGGCATGCTGGAGCAAGCAACAGCCGCGGTCAAATTTTAGCAATCACCGCAGAAGAAGGCGCTCAACTACTCACAGTTCCTTTCGACTTAGACGAGCAGCAACAGATTCGCGCATCAATGCCACTGATGCAGCACCGTGTTTTGGTTCAATATTGATTTTCACTCTGTATAAAATTACAAAAAAACTGAATATTATTTAAACAAAATCCCCCACGATATGATTTTGAACCATCATCTGAGGGATTAGAAAAATGACTTTAGAAAAAGCAGTTTATACAGCCCATGCAAAAGCCACTGGTGGTCGTGATGGTCGTGCAACGACGTCCGATGGGCATTTAGATGTTCAATTGGCTGTGCCGAAAATTATGGGGGGTACAGGTAATGGTACGAATCCTGAACAACTCTTCGCCGCTGGTTATTCAGCCTGTTTTTTAGGTGCAATGAAATTTGTGTCTAACCGAGATAAAATTTCGATTACCCCTGCTGCCTACGTCGAGGGTGATGTTGGTATCGGCCCTATTCCAACAGGATTTGGTATCGAAGTGACGCTTAATATTCATCTTGAGGGTATGGATGCAAGCGAGGCACAGAAATTGGTCGATGCTGCACATATTGTGTGCCCCTATTCAAATGCGACCCGAAACAATATTAATGTTACTTTAAATGTTTTGACTTAAATCCATTTGTACCTATCTATACAAAGCACTGTTTTAATTCTTATAAAATAGTGCTTTGAGCTTTTTTACTTCTACACATCTACAGCTGAGCTCAAAATAAAATCTTATCCATTTCCAATACATTTAAATATTCATATTCAGCTGCCAAAACCTTGCTAAAATATATAACGATTCTTATTTACATTCATTTGTTGATCTATGATGCTTAAACCTCTCCTTATCAGTACATTGCTCATCAGCGCATCCACACTAAGTTTTGCCGAATTAACCCTGTCTGAAAAAGTCCGTCCTCAAATTAAATCCTTGGTCAATCCAGATATTCAACGTCTTGCGCTACCGCCAACACCGAACAACATGTCTTTACCTGCCTATGGTCAAGGTATCATCGGTTGGGGTACAGGCCCAGAAGGTGCTGCAGCGCGCCTAGCCAATATCACCAAAGCCGACGTTGAAAAGCTTAAAACTCAAGATGTCACTTTAGAGATGGTTCAAACTTGGCAAAAGTTTTATGAAAATGAAACGCAGCGCAATGCAGGTAACCCAACCGCGCCCATTCGTGCTGAATTGATGAAGAAAATTGTCAGTTTGTGGTAAGTAAAAAACCGTACAGCCCATATTTTTGGGCTGTTTTTGTTCAAATTAAAATAAAAAATTATGAGACATTCGATAGAAAGAATAATGAATAAAATTTAAAAAATGTTTAATATTCAAACTATAATTAACTATACATCCATAAAAAATTAAAATCATTTTCAGGACTTTACAATGAAAACATACTTTTCGATGCTTTTTCTAAGCTTGGCCTTAGCCGCATGTAGCCAAACACCTGCGCCTGATTTTTCAGGGGAATGGAAACAAACACCTGACACGGAGAGCCTACGCAAACTTTCCATTAGCAAACAAGGCGATGACTATCAAATTAAAGACGAATTTTGGCTCGATAAAAATAATACTGAGCGCACTTCTAGTACTACATCAGGTATGGCCGAAGTGAGCCATGATGTTTTGAAATATAAAGAGAGCAATAGCATTGAAATGAAACTCAGTGATGCAACTCACCTCACTCTGACAGATAAAGCATACGATGCTGTTATTCATTTTGAAAAGATTAACTAAAGCAAAGCCCCGAGTCCTTGCACAGGCTTCGGGGCTTTTTTTATAATTCACACCGACTATTCAGCCGCTTCATTGGTTACACGTAAAACCTCTTCTATCGTGGTTTTACCTGCCAAAACTTTGCGCAATCCATCATCACGTATTGAACCCGCATTTGCACGTACATGATTTTCTAACTCAAACTCAGCAGCATTTCCATGAATCAGACGACGTGTTTGCTCATCAATTGGAACGATTTCATAAATTGCGGTACGCCCTGTAAATCCAGTATGCGAGCATTGTTCGCAGCCTTTAGGTTGTGGCAATTTTAATTCGGCCGATGCATCGAGATGCTTAAATAAGTCTTTTTCAAAATCATCGGCATCATGCCAAGTCGCACAGTGACGGCACAAGGTTCGAACCAAACGCTGTGCCACCACACCGATCAGTGAGCTTGAAAGTAGAAAAGGTTCAATCCCCATGTCTTTAAGACGGGTCACTGCACCGATTGCTGTATTGGTATGCAGCGTTGAAAGTACTAAATGGCCTGTTAATGATGCCTGTACTGCAATTTCAGCAGTTTCTAAATCACGAATCTCACCGACCATCACCACATCTGGGTCTTGGCGAAGCATAGCTTTTAATGCACGAGCAAAGGTCATATCCACTTTGGTATTGACCTGCGTCTGCCCGATCCCTTCAAGTTGATACTCAATTGGATCTTCTGCGGTCAAAATATTTTTTGAGCCATCATTTAAATCAGACAATGCCGCATATAAGGTTGTGGTTTTACCCGAACCCGTTGGTCCCGTAACTAAAATAATGCCATGCGGACGATGTACCAGTTGTTTCAATCGATCATAGTCATGCTGCATCAAGCCCAAATGGGTCATGTTTAAACGCCCAGCTTGTTTATCGAGTAAACGCATCACCACACGTTCACCATAGGAAGATGGTAAGGTTGATACACGAACATCGACTTCACGGCCCGCCAAACGCAGTGAAATACGACCATCTTGTGGAATTCGCTTTTCTGCAATATCGAGTTTGGCCATGACTTTGATCCGTGACACCAACAATGGCGCAAGTTCACGACGTGGCTGGACAATTTCACGTAACTGACCATCGACACGTAAGCGGACAGACAGCTTTTTTTCAAAAGATTCGATATGAATATCGGAGGCTCCAACACGAATTGCTTCCGACAATAAGGCATTGATTAACCGTACAATCGGTGCATCATCTTCCTGATCCATCAGATCTTCAGCTTCTGGCACAGAGTCTGCAAGGCTGAGTAAATCAGGATGATCTTCCAGACCCGCTGCAACTTGTTGAGACTCACCGGTGTCTCCGGCAAAGCTTGCACTGAGTAATTGATTAAACTCTTGCTCACTACATAATTGATATTGTGCAGGATGCCCTAAATAGCGACGTGCTTCCTGTAAAGCCAACAGTGGCGTGCTGTCACGACGTACAATAAAAGCTTGATCACCCTCATATCGAAGCAATACGCCATGACGTTTGGCAAAACTATATGGTATTTGTAATTGTTTAAGTACTTGCATCACGCATTATAATGATGAAAAAAGTTGTTTTGAGTGTACTCTAAGCATCTGACAGCGTGAAGTCTGTTTTTAGGATTTATCAGGACAAGGGATATACGCATTGCCATTAGAAAATGATTTGACTGAAAAGGAATCCCCAAAACGTAAATGGTGGGGGGAATATCAATTTGAACTGAATCACCCGCGCAGTTGGCAGTTTGGGTCTTTATTGTTTCGTGTAACGCGCGGCATGCAAGAGTGGCGTATGGAATATCATCGCCCGACCTTTCAGTTTGACTATGAGCAGCAATGGCATCCGATTCAAGACCCTGAATTTGGTTTTCCACAACCCATTAAAATGGAACGCTATATGTTCCGCCAAACACATGACAAAATTCAAATCATGCCACGTTTGGCAGATCGGTCTGTGGTGATTAAACCGGTCGATCCGATTTATATTCCAGCCGGACAGCGCGGAACGCTATATATCAGCACACCGCTGTGGATTGCTGGTTTTGTCGAAGGTCTTAGAGAACCCTTGTTTGATATACCAGTGATTTTACCTAAAGACACTTGGTTTGGTCCGAATCATCGAATGGGTGAAATATGCTATGCCACAGCAGTTGATGGTCGTACAGAACTTAAACAACTCAAACCTCGTGCATTTCGTGCAGTAACCCCTATTGAGTTTCATAACGTGAGTAATCAACAGATTCGTTTTGACCGTATGAATGTCCCTGTACCGGCTTTGCCATTATTTTATAGTGAAAGTACGGGACGTTTATGGACTTCACAAATTCGGGTCGTGCATGAAGGTCATGACAAACCGCCGCGGGTCAAAATTGAAAACCGTACACCGCCACAAGCAGGTGACGTGGTTTATCTACATCCGCCACGCGAGTCAGCCAATGTGCTGTTCAATATGTTTGATTCATTTTTCTAACGGTGAGCCATGGCAGATTTAAATATTTCGACAGAAATTACCAGCAGCCTAAAAGGAATGGTCGCCAATCTCAATACCGATCGGCTGACAGAATTATTGGTGGCTGTTTTACTGGCAGTCATCGGCTTTCTGATTGCACGTTTTATCTCGAATACCTTTATTCGTACTGTGGGTATGCGTTTCAATGCTCATCAGCAGTTGGTTTGGCGTCGCGGGATTTTCTATTTCATCTTTTTAATCTTTGTGATGGCAAGTTTAAAAGAAGCCGGCTTTAAACTCAGCGTGTTCTTGGGTGCAGCGGGTATTTTAACGGTCGCACTGGGTTTTGCCTCGCACGTCCGCATCCAACCTGATCAGCGGGATGTTCTTGATCGGTGAAGGGTCTTTTGAGGTTGGTGATACCATTCAATTGACACTGATTCGCGGGCATACCATTGAAGGTGAAGTAATCTCGATTGATTTACTGTCGGTCAAATTACTCACGCAGGACAATGTCTATGTCCGTTTGCCGAATGAACAACTGATTCTGGCACCTGTGCATAACTTGTCTAAGTTTCCAATACGGCGCATTCCAATTACCCTTGCGATTAACTTTCATGAAGACATCATCAAAGTCCGTGAAGTTCTATTAGATGCCGTCAGTAAATATCCATTGGTCTTGGCCGATCCTAAACCTGCCGTGACCGTCACTGCCTTTCGAGAGTCATCCATTGAATTGCTTTTTGCTATTTGGTGTCAAAGAGAGAATTTCCTAAAAGTCCGCGATGAGATGCAAGAACGGATTCGAAATGCCTTTGTCGAAAATAAAATTGAAATCCCTGTCCCGAAAATGGGTTTTGTTGACCACCCACTTTCTACACAAGCAAGCGATGCTAACGTCGATCAATATGCCAATGCGCAAGAAATTCAACGAGAGCCTCAACTCAAATAATGGTCTATCGACTTGATATGAAAGGCCCTGCATATCTTCAAATGTGCAGGGTTTTTTTATCATGTACTTTTATAGCCATCGACCTGTATAGCTTAGTGATCTCGTACCTTTAAGAATTTCATCATGGTTCAACCTTGTCATTCGGCATGGGTGCAATATAGGCAATCAAAAGCATGGCAAAACCTGCCGCCATAAATGAAATCACTCGCATGAGTGTGCCGACATGAGATAAATCCAGCAAAACCAATTTCAAAGTGACCAAGACCAAAATACTGCCGCCGAGCAGCCAAACTGAACGTAATTGACGCTGAGTGGCAAAGCGCATACTCACTAAAGCCAATAACACCCACAGCACGGTAAAACTTAGTTGAACGGTCGCATCGCTCCAAATATCTAAACTGTTATAAGGCGTATCCAGATATATATGTAAGGCGCGGAGCACAACATAGCTACTTAACCAAAGTAGCCCAAGAACACACAACACGGCAGCCAAGCTACGATCTAAACCGGCTTTTAACTGTTGATTCAACATCCATAAAAAAGCCGCTAACAACAGCAAACTCACTGCATCAAAAGGATTCAGTATCGGCAAGATATATCCCACAAAGGCCTGCTGACTAAATAATTGCGAACTGATGATCCAACTTAAAGCCAAAAACAAGCTGCTACGCGCTTGCCAAAACATTTTCCAGGCCGGTTGTTGCGCTTGCCAATAACACCATGCACAAAATATCAGCGGTAAAATTACCACACTGATATACGGCATACTGGGTATCAGTGTCAGACTGGTCCACGCCAAGCTGCTCAAAATTCCGAGACTGACCCATTCTTTTTCTTCACGCACACCGAGTAATGGTCGTAGCCAAAGCAGCGTCAAGCACAGCCCAGCGAATGCAAAATACATCTGCTCCATCGTTGAATGCCAAAGTAACTGACCGTTCTCACTCACTGAAATAACTTGGTACAGCCCCATCACATAAACAGGCACAAGACCCGTCCACTTAATGATGGACCAACACCACGAAGCTTTTCGTTTTAACAAGCCTTCATTCACCAACAGATAGGCCACACTGACAATCAATAGACTCAAGGCCAATTGATGACTACTCTGCAGCCAATCTAAGAGCAACATGATGAACATAGTAGTTGCTGAGAGCATTTGCACACATTGAAAGGCAATACTCGAACTTGAAAGCTGTTTATGAAATGCAGGAACAGCATGCGTCATGATAATGGCCGCCAAATAGCTCAAACACACGCCCCAATACATCTGTGCAGGGAAATGTGGCAGTTGAACCAAATAATACAGACTTGAACAACCCGCCATCACCAAGAGCGCCATGCCTAAATAACGGCTGATATTGGACTGCTTGTATAGGGCATATATAAATATCAACGCACCTTCAACTGCCCAACCAACTACACTCCACTGCTCTTTCAATACTATCGGTGGAATCAATGCCAAGAAAATTAAGGTCAAACTCAAATAACTTTGTGCAATCAGTGGGATCACAGCACTGCGTTTACTGATGCTATACAGTGCGGCAAAAAGCGCTGCGAATAACAGGCTATACCCCGCCTGCCATACCGTTTCCTCAAAATACATCAAATACAATGCCAGATAAGCAAGCACTGGTGCGGCAAAAATCAGTGCAATATCCAAGGCAGGTTTAAGCTGAAAATGCGCAAGATCTTGTTTCGCCAATAACTGACTAAAACGAAAACCGAGCCAAATAAAAATCGCAGCGTGAGCTAAAACCAACACGCTCATCATCTGACGTTCGGTGGTGTATCCGTGGTAAAAAGCATATCCTCCACCCATAATCACCGTCATCAAAAAAGCGATTTGATTCAGATATTTCCACGGTCTTAATGTACTCATGACCGCAACAGCAATATTAATCACAAGATAATAGGCAATAAATTCCGTTGCAGTTGCATCACGAACAGGCAAGGTAAATGGCGCAAGATAGGCGATCAGCATTGCCATAATTGCCAGTTCTACCGACTGTTGTTTCAAACTGAGCCAAATCGTCAATGCCATAAGTGCAGCATATAGTAGACAAGCTATGCCAAAGCCCGGAATGACGGCATTGTAATAGGCAAAAAATAAAGTCAAAAACAGCGCTGCAAGACCTAGACCTTCTAGAGCCAAGGCAAAACTGCGATTTTTGGTTTGTAGCCAAAAACCCAGTCCGACAACACCAGCACTGATCAAACTCACGATCAGCAGTTTCATGGCCAAGCTTAGTTGCCAATGCTCTGTGGCAAATCTGAGTAATAGCACCACGCCAATCACCAAGACCAGTACCGCCACTTTTAACACGGGATTACCTTGGAAAAGCCATTGCTGAATTTGACTAGATAGATTTGGCGCAGACTTGGATGGTGTATTAGAAGGCGTTGAATTGAATGATGCCTGATGTCTAGCTGTACCAACTGCCGTCGCGGGATGTACAGATGGTGTATCGTTAGAATCAAAATTTTCAGGACGGTCTATTGTCGACGCTGATATTGAAGTAGCTGCATGTTTTGATTGCGACTGAAGCGCACGTCCTTGCAATAGATGCAGCTGACGTTCTAATCGTTTCAGCCAACGCAGAAAAAAATAGACCCACAGGCCAATCCCGATCGCAACCAAGTATCCCAATTCTGTTAACAGTCCAACGACCGTTAATAACGATGCAATATATAACGGAACCTTTGATGTCACTTGAAATGGTTGTTTTGATGAACTCAGTGCATCAGCGCCGTGCTGTAAATCATCGACATAATTCATCACACTGAGCATAAAACCGATGCCACTGATATAACTCAGGATACGGACATCTAAGTACCATGCCCCGATCCCTACCAAGATCAGCGTCATCAACCAAATCATCTTGATTTCATTATTCTGTTTCAGCATACCTGCTTCGTCATTTTCCTGAATGTTTTGATGATACATGAGCCTGACCGATGGATTAAAACTATTCATCAGTGATTCGGTAAGTTACATATACAATCTAGACTCAGCGTACGGGCAAAAAATCACGTACAATAAAACCGTTTTTAGGATTAGGAAATTATCAATGCCACCATTTGTCTTGGTCGATGGCTCATACTTTTTATTTCGTGCTTACCATGCACTGCCACCATTAACCACTTCAACCGGTTTGCATACCAATGCAATCCGAGGTGCCATTTCTGCCATCCAAAAATTAATGCGTCGCATCCAACCGACGCATATGGCCGTTATTTTCGATACACCTGAACCAACCTTCCGTCATGAATTGTCCCCGATTTATAAGGGTGACCGTCCAAGCATGCCTGAAGAATTATCACAACAAATTCCATATCTTCATGCATTAATTCGTGCTCTAGGGATTCCGCTGCATATGTTGCCGGGTGCTGAAGCCGATGACATTATCGGAACTTTAGCCAAACGCGCTGAAGCAGCCGGTCATCAAGTTTTAATCTCCACCGGTGACAAGGACATGGCACAGCTCGTTACTGAGCGTGTCACTTTAGAAGACAGCTTCAAAGACAAACCGATGGACGTTCAAGGTGTTTTTGAAAAATTTGGGGTGTGGCCGAATCAAATCATTGACTACCTAACATTGATGGGCGACGCCTCTGACGGCATCCGTGGTGTACCTGGTGTTGGCGCAAAAACGGCAGCGAAACTTTTAACCGAGTACGGCTCGATTGGCGGCATTTTAGAAAATGTTGACGGTATTAAAGGTAAAGTCGGTCAAAACATTAAAGATAATGTCGAAGGGATTGCTCTTGACCACCAACTGGCGAGCATCGTTTGTGACCTCGACATGGGCCTTAAATACGAAGATCTGAAACTTGCCGATCCAAATATTCCAGCACTGCGTGATTTATATACGGAACTAGAATTCCGTAACCAACTGCAGTCTTTAGATCATCCGAACAACCCCAATGGCGCAACCTACAAACAAGCAGCCAAAGCCATCAACACCACGGCGACTGTAGCCAATGCACCTGAAGTTGAAGATCAAGCGGACAAAACCAGTGTTGATGACTTACTTGGTGAAGCACGTTATCACACGGTATTGACTCAAGAAGATTGGGATGTGTTATTCAAGCGTCTAAGCACTGAAAAGCGTTTTGCCTTTGATACTGAAACCACTAGCCTTGACTACCGCGTGGCGCAGATTGTAGGTTTCTCGGTGGCTTTAGATGCACATGATGCCTATTACGTGCCGCTTGCGCATGATTATGAAGGTGCGCCTCAACAACTTGATCGCGACACGATCCTGAATCAACTCAAACCTTTACTTGAAGATAATGACGTACAAAAAATTGGTCATCATCTCAAATATGATGCACATGTCTTAGAAAATCATGGCATTCATTTGGCAGGTTGGTATTTCGATACCATGTTGGCCTCTTATGTCCTTAACTCTGTGGCTACACGTCATGGGATGGATGACGTCGCACGTTTGTATTTAAGTCATCTCACAACGACGTTCGAACAAGTGGCGGGCAAAGGTGCAAAACAAAAAACCTTTAACCAAATTGAGCTTGAAACGGCAGCCCATTATGCCGCAGAAGATGCCCATGTGACCTATCGTCTATATGAAGTACTCGATAAGAAGTTACAAGCTCACCCGGAGCTGATCAATATTTTGCACAATATTGAAATGCCTGTTGCCCGTGTTCTAACCTCTATGGAAGAAAACGGCATTGAGCTAGATATGAACTTCCTCGACCAACTTGGTGTGGAATTTGCCAATACCATTCAAAATTTAGAAACCGAAATTACCGATCTTGCGGGTCAAAGCTTCAATGTCAGCTCGCCAAAACAAGTGGGGGAAATTCTGTTTGATAAATTAGGTTTAAAAGGTGGCAAAAAGACCTCTACTGGTCAGTACAGCACCAGTGAAAGTGTGTTAGAAAAAATCGATCATCCGATTACTGATTTAATTTTGGAATATCGTGGTCTCTCTAAACTGAAAAGCACCTATACCGACGGTTTGTTAAAGCAAGTGAATAATGACACACATCGTGTGCATACCAGTTACCACCAAGCGTTAACGGCTACAGGTCGTTTGTCATCTACCGATCCAAACTTGCAAAACATTCCTGTCCGTGAAGATATTGGACGTCAAATCCGTAAAGCCTTTATTGCACCTGAAGGTCGCATTTTATTGGCAGCCGATTACTCGCAAATCGAATTACGTTTAATGGCGCATTTCTCGCAAGATCATGCCTTGGTCGATGCCTTCAATCATGGGCAAGACGTACATAAACGTACTGCGGCAGAAGTTTTGGGCATTCCACTCGATGAAGTGACCAGCAACCAACGTCGTCAAGCCAAAGCGGTGAACTTCGGTCTGCTCTATGGCATGTCAGAATTCGGTTTGACCCGTCAACTGGGTTTCACTCGAGAAGAGTCGCGTAACTATATTGGTAAATACTTCCAACGCTACCCTGGTGTTTTGGAATATATGGAACGTACTCGCCAAGTCGCACGTGAACAAGGTTTTGTGGAAACTATTTTAGGTCGTCGTCTGTATACACCGGACATTATGGCGAGCAACAAAATGGTGAAACAAGGCGCTGAACGTGCAGCGATTAATGCGCCGCTACAAGGTTCTGCGGCGGATATCATTAAACTGGCCATGATTGCAGTCGATAAAATCTTACCGAAAGATCAAGCCAAAATGTTACTGCAAGTACACGATGAATTGGTGTTTGAAGTTGATGCTGCAATTGCCGATGAACTGTCTGCCCAACTGACTGAAGTGATGCAATCTGTGTTGAAAATTTCCGTTCCACTGATTGTGGAAGTCGGTCAAGGTAATAACTGGGACGAAGCACACTAATTCATTCACGTTCATTCACGCCTTTCTCCCTCTAGGAGGAAGGTTGGATGGAGGTGAGATGTTTATTAGTTAGTATAAATATCTTGTTTTACACCTCATATTAAATCCACAAAAAAAGGACGCCTCGGCGTCCTTTTTAATTTAACTCGTCTTAGCTCAGATTAAAGACCAGTCAATAATGCAATTGCGACTTGCTTCATAATGGTTTCCGCAACCAACAATGCCAAAATCGCAAAAATTGGTGACAAGTCAATCATCCCCATATTTGGAAGAATACGACGGAATGGTGCAAGTAGCGGTTCTGCCAATTCTTGAACCACTTCAATATAAGGCGAACGTGACTGGCTAAACATCACGACCCAACTCAAAATAATCGATGCAAAAATTAAGTAACGACAGAAACGGATTAAATCCTGAATCATGGTCACAAAGGTCATAATGATCAAATGGAATGGACTATTCACCGCCACACCTGACAAATACATCAAACCAAACATTTTTAACAAATACAGAATCACCACCAACACCAATGCTGCGGTATTCACTCGACCTTTGGCCAAAGTTGGGAAAATTCGGCTAAAGATATCGACAATTTTTGTTGCTTTTGCTGTTGCCAAAACCACAGGGTTATATGGACTCACGGCAGCAAGCTGCATTAAAAAACGGAAAAATACGAGCAAAATTGCAACGTTAATAATGATTCCAAAAATTTGAGCAGAGCCCATACTTGAACTTTCCTAAATCAAATCGAATTATTTGGTGCTTTCGCTTAACTCTTGTGCTAACTCTTGGCTACGCTTTTGCGCTGCGGCTAAAGCGGCCTGAATATTTTGTGAAATTTGAGCATGATCAAATACTTCAATCGCAGCTTGTGTTGTACCGTTTGGAGAGGTTACATTTTTACGCAACTCCGCAGGACTGTTGGCACTGGTAATCGCCATTTGTGCAGCGCCCAATGCAGTTTGTAAGGTTAGTGCTGTAGCCACTTTTTCATCCAAACCCATGTTTTTCCCTGCACGGATCATACTTTCCATCATATAGAAAAAGTATGCAGGACCTGAGCCAGAAACAGCTGTTACCGCATCAATTTGCGCTTCTGAGTTTACCCAAAGTGTTAAACCCGTTGAAGCCAAAACTTGACTTGCAAGATCACGATCTTCAGCTGAAACCGCTTCACCTGCATATAAGCCATGCGCACCGGTTTGAACTAAAGCCGGTGTATTTGGCATGACACGAACAATACGCTCTGTGCCTGATAGTTTTGAAATCGTTGCAATTTCTGCACCTGCAACAATTGAAATCACCAACTTCCCTTCTAGCAAACCTTGTAATGGTGCCAAAACTTTTGCCAACACCTGAGGTTTAACTGCAAAAAGAACAATGTCAGCATCTCGAATTGCCGCAACATTATCATCGGTCACATGCAAATCTTTTTCAGCCAAAAGCTCACGTACTTTTTCTACGGGATCTGAAACTGTAATACGTGTAGTCGGGACACCACGTGCAATTAGGCCACCAATTAAAGCCTGTGCCATGTTGCCGCCACCAATGAAACTGATATTACAATTTAGAATTGCGCTCATGATTGAAGATCCGATATTGCAGATTTAGCGTTAAGAGATAATGTTGGTTGCCAGCCAGCTTGAGTACAAAATTCAGACTGCGCCAACCAAAAGCCCTGAGGCGTAAAGACGCCTAGCATAACATTATCTCGGCTTAATATTTGAATAGTATGACGCTGCCATGGAAAAATTTGCGCCTGCTGAATAGCTTTTTTCAACGGCCAACTTCCGACACGACCATACAAATGAATTTTTTCGCCGCCAAGACGTGGGCGAATCTGCAGTTGCTGCCCCAATAAATCAGGTGATAAGCCAACCTCTGCGGGTTGAATCACAAAATGGCCGGCAGGCAACTTGAGGCACTGACCTGCAACACAAGTTACAACCTCAACCTCTTGAATGGGTTCAGTTTGAAGATAATCCGCTTTGGCAATCCGATGAAGTTGCTGTTGAAAGCGCAGATAATAAAATCCATTCCAGTGCAATGCCGCTTGCGAGTCTTCGCGTGAGCCAATCACTTCTGAAAATAATCGCTGTACCATTTCAAAGCTTGGACGATATTGCCCCTCACCTTTCATCCAGTGCGATAACAACTGACGCTGACGTGCCAGACTGAGCTGTTGTAGAGCCACCAAAGATAAAACTTGCGATGAACCACAGGCCGCTAAATCTTGTTGCAATACCTCAAGTAAAATTTCATCAGCATCTTGCATCAAGTAACTGGTTCGACTCAGAGCTTGCTGCATTTTAGGAAATCGATCGCTGAGTAACGGCCACAAAATCTCACGACTCCACGCGCGGTCATAGTCGGTATCAAAATTGGTGAGATCTTGAATATTTTGCACATGCAGCTGTGCTGCCCATTGGCAAATTTGCTCACGTGAAAGATCTAATAGGGGACGCCATAAAATAAAATCTTCACGCGCATCGATTTTTTTCATCGCAGCAAGGCCATGGACACCAGCACCTGAAAGTAGCCGCAACATCAATGTCTCCGCCTGATCTTGCTGATGATGTGCGAGTACCAATATTTCATCTGCTTGTAAATGTTGGCGAAAGGCTTGATAGCGGGCCGAGCGTGCTTGATTTTCAAGGTTACCTTGCGCAACCTGAACTTTTTGTATGATGAATGGCAAATTCAGCGCTTTACATTGAGCACGTACAAATTCGCCCCAAGCATGACTACAATCTTGTAATTGGTGATCAATATAAATCACCCGTATTTTTTCAGGGCACAAAAACGACATAAGATGCAGCAGCAACATGGAGTCCATGCCACCACTACATCCTATTAAAAATCGGCTTTGTTCAGGCAGCGCCTGAATTTGACTTAAGCAATCAGCCCTAAATTGTCGCTGCCAAACTTCATTAAACGCTGGTAACGCGCTTCGCATCGTTCGTTTGCATCCATTGGTTGCAGTTCTTCTAGAGCTTGCTTCAAGACCACTTTCAAATCCTGCATGACTTTTTCAGGGTTTAAATGTGCACCTTCCGCTTCGTCCACCACGTATTCTACAATGCCCATCTTCTGCAATTTATCTGCCGTCAATGCCAATGCTTCACTTGCTTGTTCTGCTTTTTCTGCAGTTTTCCACAAAATAGATGCACAGCCTTCCGGTGAAATTACTGAATAAATACTGTGAGATAGCATAATCACACGGTCAGCTACGCCAATACCGAGCGCACCACCCGAACCACCTTCACCCAATACCGTTGCCACTACAGGCACTTTGAGTGAAGAAAGCTGAGCTAAGCTGGTTGCAATCGCTTCAGCCTGACCACGTTCTTCTGCACCTACGCCTGGGTAGGCACCCATGGTATCAATAAAGGTAAAGACAGGCAGATTAAAACGCTCCGCCATATCCAATAAACGTTGCGCTTTACGATAACCTTCTGGGTTACTCATACCAAAATTATGCTGTAATTTTTCACGTGTACTACGACCACGGTGCTGACCTACGATCATCACAGGCTGACCATCTAAACGAGCCAAACCACCAATCATCGCACCGTCATCACCAAATAGGCGGTCACCGTGCAAAGCATCGAACTCTGTAAAAATTTCGCCAACATAATCCAAAAACTGCGGACGTTCAGGATGACGTGCGATCTGAACCGTAGTCCAGGCTTTAGATTGAGCTGCTTTATTTTTCATAGGTCGATCATTATCCCTAACTTAACTGGTCTGTTAATTGATAAATTGTTCCGACTGGATATTCAGTTCAATATCCCAATGCTTAAATTGCAGTTGCTCATCATGCAAGTCTGCAACCAACAAAGGCCACTGTTTGGCATCACCAGAAACACTAAGTTGCCATTGTTGCGCATTGTCCACGCTTAATTCAATGGCAGGAAGCATCTCATCGCTGCGACTATGATTTAATAAAACTGCTAAACGAAGCAATAGACATAAGTAAACAAGTTTGTTACCACCGACTTTCATCACATCGACACGTGCATCACTGCGTAACTTACGACGATGATGCGCCACTAAATGCGACAAATGATTTTGATCAATTTGTGAGAAACCCGGAATATCCGAATGTTGCAGTAAATAAGCACCATGACGATGGTATCCACTATGACTGATCGCTAAGCCAATTTCATGCAAATACGCTGCACGACGCAGTAAATCACTGTCATCACTGGTCAAATTCAGTGCGGTCGCCACACCATTAAACAGTTGTTGAGCGGTATTTACCACACGTTCAGCTTGTTTCATATCTGCGTTGTAGCGCCCCATCAACGCATGTACAGAACGGTCACGAACATCTTCATGTTGGAAACGTCCCAATAGGTCGTACATCACGCCTTCACGTAACGCGCCATCAGAATAAACCAATTTATCGATATTCAGCACATCAAAGACGGCATACAAAATGGCAATGCCGGCTGGCAAAACTGCTCGACGGTCTTCTTTTAGACCATCAAATTCCATTTCATAGACATGCTTATATTTAAGCAATTTATCTTTGAGTTTAAATAAACCGTCACGTGTCAGTTCTTCCTGATCGTTGCTCCAGCCCATATTGACACAAATCTGACGACATGCTTTGATCGTGCCACTTGAACCGACAACAGTATCCCAGCCCGCAGCTTTATAAGTGTTGGCAATGCCTGCGATTTCCTTGCGAGCAGCATTTACCGCTTTATCAAAACTTTTCAGGTTAATTTCACCATCAGCAAAAAACGCTTTGGTAAAAGCGACACAGCCCATTTGCACAGATTCTGTATGAATCGGTTCAAACTCTTCACCAATAATCAGCTCTGTTGAGCCACCACCGATATCAATCACTAGACGGCGACCACTATTTGCCATGGTATGTGAAACCCCTAAATAAATAAGACGGGCTTCTTCACGACCAGCAATAATTTCAATCGGCTTGGGTAAAATTTCAGCGGCTTTTTGAATAAATTCATGACCATTTTTTGCTTGGCGCAAGGCGTTGGTCGCTACAATACGTAAACGGTTGGCTTGGACAGGATTTAAACGTCCCACAAAACGTGCTAGGCAGGCTAATCCTCGTTGCTGTGCGGCTTCAGTCAAATTTTTATTTTCATCTAGACCTGCGGCAAGCTGTACTTTTTCTGACATTGATGCAACTTTTTTCACTTCACCATGGTCTACGCGTGCGATAGCCAAGTGGAAGCTGTTCGATCCCATATCGATAGCAGCAAGTAATTCTTCATCAATCAAAAAATCAGACATTATTCAAAAAAACCTGTTCAGAATTGTGCTTAGATTAATTCACATACATGTAATTTAAAAGCCATTTATGAGTAGTTCGGGCGGAACTTATCGATTTTTTATCTGAAGCAATGATAGTCATACACGATCATCGGCATCGTGATCATCCATTAGACAAACTCGCCATTCAGGTCGAAAATTTACATAACCCCCTACATTGTTATAGTTGGCTATGTAATACTTATAAACATAGAGTCAACTTAAAAATTAATTCCGGAGCAAAATCCATGTCTGGCAATATCGTAAATACAACTGATGAAAACTTCCAAGCCGATGTACTAGAGTCTGATACTCCTGTACTTGTAGATTTCTGGGCAGGTTGGTGTGCTCCTTGTAAAGCCATTGCACCTGTACTTGAAGTACTTTCAACTGAGTTTGAAGGCAAAGTTAAAATCGTTAAAGTAGACGTAACTTCTTGCGAACAAACAGCTGTAAACTACAACATCCGTAACATTCCTGCATTATTAATGTTTAAAAACGGCGAAGTTGTAGCAACCCAAGTCGGTGCAGCACCAAAATCTAAATTGACAGCTTTCATCGAAGAAAACATCTAATATTTTTTCGATAAAAACACTCGAAAATACGCTGTTTTACACAGCGTATTTTTTTGGTTGATAAATTGACAAATGCTGTGTTCTCTCTTATATTGTTTACTCAAGAAATTAAGGATCTCAAATCCTCTCATTTTCTTACAACACAACACATAAAATGCCGCTCGGCAACAGAATTGTTTTTCACATCTCTCTTCATATAACGAATCAGATCTCTGAATTGTTTTGTGCAAACCAATTGCTATCGTTTCTTGCATGATCGCGGCACATTTGTTGCTCCCTTTTCCAACCTGTACCTCAGAATTTTAGATTCTATCTGACCACCTATGAACTTAACCGAACTCAAGAAAAAACCGATTGGCGAACTCATCAAGATTGCCGAGTTTATGGGCCTCGAAGGAATGGCTCGTAACCGTAAGCAAGATATTATTTTTGCCATCTTAAAGCGCCACGCAATGAACGGCGAAGAGATTTTTGGTGATGGCGTTCTAGAAATTCTGTCGGACGGCTTTGGTTTCTTACGCTCTGCAGCGGGTTCTTACCTAGCCGGCCCTGACGATATCTATGTGAGCCCATCACAAATCCGTCGCTTCAACCTTCGTACTGGTGACACTATTACAGGTACGATTCGTCCACCTAAAGAAGGCGAACGTTACTTTGCATTATTAAAAGTTAATCAAATTAACTACGACACACCCGAAAACTCACGTAATAAGATTCTTTTCGAAAACTTAACACCTTTATTTCCAACCGAACAATTGGTAATGGAATTAGGTAATGGTACAACAGAAGACTTAACTGCGCGTGTGGTTGACTTGGTTGCTCCGATTGGTAAAGGTCAACGTTCAATTATCGTTGCACCGCCAAAAGCGGGTAAAACCATGTTGTTACAAAACATCGCTCAGTCGATTGTTCGTAACAATCCTGAATGTTTCTTGATTGTCCTTCTGATTGACGAACGTCCTGAAGAAGTAACAGAAATGGAACGTACTGTTCGTGGTGAAGTAGTTGCTTCAACATTCGATGAATCACCAGCTCGTCACGTACAAGTTGCAGAGATGGTGATTGAAAAAGCGAAACGTCTTGTAGAACACAAAAAAGATGTAGTGATTTTGCTTGACTCAATTACTCGTTTAGCACGTGCTTACAACACTGTAATCCCTTCATCTGGTAAAGTTCTTACTGGTGGTGTGGATGCCCATGCTTTAGAACGTCCAAAACGTTTCTTCGGTGCAGCACGTAATATCGAAGAAGGTGGTTCACTGACAATTATCTCAACTGCGTTGATTGAAACTGGCAGTAAGATGGATGAAGTGATCTACGAAGAATTCAAAGGTACAGGTAACCAAGAAATTACCCTAGACCGTCGTATTGCTGAAAAACGCGTGTTCCCTGCGATGAACATCAAAAAATCAGGTACACGTCGTGAAGAGCGTTTGATGTCTGAAGATAACCTACGTAAAGTTTGGATTTTACGTAAATTGCTTCATACACAAGACGAACTTGCAGCGATGGAATTCTTGCTTGATCGCATGAAAGAAACCAAAACCAATGATGATTTCTTTGATCAAATGAAACGTAAAGCATCCAACTAAGTTGAATGTTTGACTGAAAAGGCCATCTATAACGATGGCCTTTTTATTTGGTTGACTTTGGTTACACAAAGAAACATTTGATGGATTTCCATGTAAACTTATTTTCAAGCTTCTGATTATAAAAAATATATTTTAAAAAACCCTATTCTTTTTAGTAGTTTATTTGCTATTTAGCCAATATAAAACTTTCTCTTAATTGTTATTTTCTGTTAAAAAATGGCCGTTTTTCACCTATTTTTAACGGTTTTTTCAAAGTCACTAGTAGCATTTCAAAATACTCAGTGATAGCATACACGCAGACCAGTTAGACTGCTCTATGCATTTTTAATACCTATTCAAATTAGGCATAATAAAAGCACACAACAGACTAACGCAGGTTATTTTTTAATCTCATATTTTAGAGAGTGATGCCATGTTATTCAAAAAAATCGCTATTGCTGCTGCAGTTGCTACTACTTTAGCTTTCGTTGGTTGTGCTAAAAAAACTGAAGAAGCTGCTCCTGCTGCTGCATCTGAAGCTGCTGCTTCTGAAGTAGTTGCTGCGTCTGACGCTGCTGCTGTTGAAGCTTCTGCTGCTGCTTCTGAAGCTACTGCTGCTGCTTCTGAAGCTACTGCTGCTGCTTCTGAAGCTACTACTGCTGCTTCTGAAGCTGCTGCTCAATAATCTAACCGATTATTCAGCACAAAAAGAGAGCCCTTTGGCTCTCTTTTTTATTGCCTCAAACTTTAAACCTTTGTTAATAAAAATAGCTAAAATTCAAAATACTAAACCCATGCTTATTGAAAAATAAAAACTGAAGATTTAGCTCAAAGAAAGCCACAATCAATCTTTACGACAACTCAACTCAACTCAACTCAACTCAACTCAACTCAAGTATATCGTCTCACTTTAAAACGAATATTCTTCAATATGAATTGTGCGATAGATGATGAGCACTGCGCCTCGTAAATCAAAGGAAAAAAAAAGCAGATCAATTGATCTGCTCATTTCCAACACGTTGACGGAATTTTTGTCCCGCACGGAAGGTCACTACACGACGGGCAGAAATCGGAATTTCTTCACCCGTTTTCGGGTTACGGCCTGGGCGTTGACGTTTATCACGCAACTCGAAGTTACCGAAACCTGAGAGTTTAACTTGTTCCCCAGAGATTAGCGCTTGGCTAATCTCATCGAAGAATAACTCGACCATTTGTTTTGCTTCACGACGGTTTAAACTCGTGAGCTCACTTAAATGATCAGCCATTTCTGCTTTTGTTAATGCTGTCATGAAGCCCTCAATGTCGCCTGGTAAGTGTTTTCCAACACCTGAAGTATGTTATCCATACCGGTTTTGATTTCAGCATCTTCTAATGTACGTGTTGGATGTTGCCATTGAATTGCAAATGCCAATGAGCGCTTGCCTTCTTCGACACCTTGACCAGTGTACACATCGAATAACCAAACTGCGTCTAAAAGCTCACCGCCGGTTTTTTCGATAAGTTGCTGAATTTCACTAACATTAATCTTATCACTAATTAAAAGCGCAATATCACGTCGAACCGACGGAAAACGTGATAATTCTGTAAAATTAGATACATAAGTTTGCAAAACAGCCGATTGATCTAATTCAGCGACCCAAGTAGTCGCCAAATCCAACTCATCTTCTAAAGATGGGTGTAAACGACCAAAGTAACCAATTGATTGACCATTGACTAAGATTTCAGCAGATTGACCTGGATGTAACCACGTACGCTCTGAACGTACATATTCAACATTTAAACGTGCAGAATTTAAAATCTCCTCTACATCGCCTTTAAAGTCAAAGAAATCCATTGGCTGTGCTTTACCATGCCAAGATTCAGTCGTACGCGAACCTGTTGCAACTAGTGCAAAGGTTGGTATCTGTTTGAGATCATGAATGCTGTTCGCACCTTGATAATCAAAACGTAGACCAAGCTCATAGAAACGCACACGGTTTTGCTGACGGTTCACGTTGTATTGCACACATGGGATCAAACTTGATAATAAGGTTGAACGCATCACTGCAAGGTCGCTAGAAATCGGGTTTGCAAGCGCTAGTGGTTGAACCTGTGGATTCAATTGTTTCTCTAGTTTCGCATCTGCAAAGCTAAAGCTAATTGCTTCTTGATAACCCAAAGCCACTGCAGTTTGGCGTAACTGAACCAATTCAAATTGGTCTTGGTATTTCGCTAGTTTGACATCAATCACTGGCAAGCTGATTTGAATATTGTCGTAACCGTGAATACGTGCCACTTCTTCGATCAGGTCTTGATAAATCGCCATATCAAAGCGGTGTGATGGCGGTACAACTGTCCACTCACCTTCTGCTTTCACAGTGACATTGCAACCCAAACGCGTTAAAGCATCGGTAATAAATGCAGATTCAACTTTATAACCAAGCAGTTGATCGACTTGCGCTTGGTTCAGTTCAATGGCTTCACGTTTTGGTAATAGCTCTACTTTTTCAGCAACAGTAATTGGACCAAACTCACCACCAGCTAAATCAGCGATAAGTTGAGAAGCACGGTGCATTGCCGTCATCGGCAATTCAAAGTCTACACCGCGTTCATAACGCTGAGATGCATCAGTATGCAAACCAAAACTACGTGCACGACCTGCGATATAGAGTTGATCAAAGAACGCCGACTCAAGGAAAATTTCAGTGGTATCATCAGAAACCGCTGAACTTAGACCACCCATGATTCCTGCAATCGCCAAAGCTTTTTGATCATCCGCAATCACCATCACGTTTTCAGATAATTCAACTTCTTGTTCATTCAACAACGTTAATTTTTCTGCTGCTGTTGCTTGGCGTACACGAACAGAACCTTCAACTTTACCGCCATCGAATGCATGTAAAGGTTGACCCAATTCCATTAAAACGTAGTTGGTAATATCGACCAAAATACTGTGCTGACGAATGCCTGCACGAGCTAATGCACGCTCCATCCACTCAGGAGTTGGTGCTTTGGTATTAACGTTTTTGATCACTCGACCTAAATAGCGTGGGCAACCATCAGTTTCAACAACAACTTTCTTCTCATCAGTAATTGTTGCAGCAACTTCTGTAATCAATGGTGCAGTCACAGGGAGTTGGTTAATCACACCAATTTCACGTGCAATACCACGAATACTGAAGCAGTCACCACGGTTTGGCGTGATGCTGATATCAATCACATTGTCATCAAGATCTAAATATTCACGCACATTTACACCAACAGGTGCATCGGCAGGAAGCTCCAATAGACCGTCGATTTTGTCTTCAAGATCAATTTCAGACGCACCGCACAGCATGCCTTGTGATTCAACACCACGAAGCTTGCCTTTTTTAATTTTGAAATCACCCGGAAGTACTGCACCAATGGTTGCTACAGGAGCTTTCATGCCTACACGTACGTTTGGAGCGCCACAAACGATTTGTAACGGCTCGCCTGAACCGATGTTTACAGTAGTGACACGTAAACGATCAGCATCGGGATGTTGAACCACTGTTAAAACTTCACCGATTACTACACCAGTAAATGGTTTTGCAGCAGGAGATAAATCATCAACTTCTAAACCTAACATGGTCAGTTGGTCAGAAAGTGTATCGCTATGAATGGCTGGGTTAACCCATGTACGCAACCAATTTTCGCTAATTTTCATTGTATAAAAACCTATTAATTCTAAATTTCTAATCCCCTCTAGCGCCCCTTTAAAGAAAGAGGACGAACCCTAAGTCATGATGGACAACCCCTCTCCTTTTAGGAGAGGTTAGGGAGAGGTATAAAACTGTTTAAGCAAATTGGCGTAAGAAACGCACATCATTTTGGTAGAACATACGTAGGTCATTAATGCCATAACGCAACATTGCAAAACGTTCTACACCTAAACCGAAGGCAAAGCCCTTGTATTTTTCTGGGTCAATGCCAGCGGCTTGTAAAACGTTTGGATGCACCATACCGCAGCCCAAAACTTCCAACCATTTACCACGTTCATCCATGATATCCACTTCCGCACTTGGCTCTGTAAATGGGAAATAAGATGGACGGAAACGTACTTTCAAATCTTTTTCAAAGAATTCATTTAACAAGTTCACCAACAAACCTTTAAGTTCTGCAAAGCTAGTGTTTTCAGCCACATACAGACCTTCGATTTGATGGAACATTGGAGAATGCGTTTGGTCCGAGTCACAGCGATAAACACGACCAGGACACACAATACGAATTGGTGGCTGACTCGTTTCCATGGTACGAATTTGCACGCCTGAGGTATGCGTACGAAGTAAATGATTCGCATCAAAATAGAAAGTGTCGTGCATCGCACGTGCAGGGTGATGACCCGGAATGTTCAATGCTTCAAAGTTGTGATAATCATCTTCAACTTCTGGACCAGTCGCAACAGTAAAGCCAGCTTTGGTAAAGAATTGGCAAATACGTTCTTGAACTTGAGTCACAGGGTGAATACTACCCACCGTTTGACCACGGCCGGGTAAAGTAATATCAATCGTTTCGCTAGCAAGCTTTTGTTCTAATGCAGCTTTTTGTAATTCAGCTTGACGAGCAGTCAGTGCGCCAGTAATCGATTCACGAACGGCATGAATTTGAGCACCAAAAACTTTACGTTCTTCTGGGTCCATTTTACCGAGCGACTTCGATTGTTCCGCGAGCTGGCTTTTCTTCCCTGTAAATTGCACTCGCACTTGGTCGAGTGTAGCAAGGTCCTCTGCTGCTGCAATCGCAGCGAGCGCTTCAGTGGTCAGGGCTTCCAGTGACATAGTAACTCTCAAAGCAACAATTTAAAAAAATAATATAAACCCCTTATTCTAACAGTTTTTAGCCGTTATGATGAAGCGCATTCACAAGTTAAAATTGCATTAGCATCAAGTTTTAAAAAAAGTATAAGATAAACACAATATCAATGGGATCCAATCTTTATGGCACTCGATCCAATCTGGAAACAACAGCTCACACTCGTCACTTATGGCAATGAATTTCTCAACCAAGGTTTAAGTTTTCAACGTTGGTTAAATCACCACATTTTTGATCAGCACAGTTTCCATTTTCGTGATTTGCTATCACAGCATTTATTGGCTCAACATTTCCAAATTTGGCTAGAAGGCTTAAAAAAACAAGGGGTACAACGCTTAAGTTTACATAGCTCCAGCTTACTGAATGATGAACAAAATCCGAATGCTAACGTTGAACTTCTTCCCTTTGCCCATTTTATTGTGAGCCACGAAAAAAATAAAAAGCAGGCATGGATTTTTGGTAAAGAACTTGCCGAGTGGTATAACGCAGAAAATGACTATGACGCACCTGCATCCCAACAACTGCAGATACGTCGAGAAACCTTTTGGCGCTATGAGCTGAACCATAAACTCATTAAACGCATCGAAGCGGATATGCAGTTACCAAGATGGGATGATATTCATAACTTCACTGAAGCAGAATTATTTTTACAAAAACCTGCGGAAGGTTTTATTGAGCCGGAGGTGTTGGGCACACCTTATTATGGTACGCAGCCTGATCCGAGCAGCGAATCGAATGAATCTACAAAAC
This sequence comes from Acinetobacter sp. CFCC 11171, assembly GCF_003268405.1. Taxonomy (NCBI): domain Bacteria; kingdom Pseudomonadati; phylum Pseudomonadota; class Gammaproteobacteria; order Moraxellales; family Moraxellaceae; genus Acinetobacter; species Acinetobacter sp. CFCC 11171. The sequence goes on from NZ_LQXP01000011.1 coordinate 27,564, forward strand.
TTGCACTCTTGCCAACGGATGCACAAGCGGATTTTGCACATGACAGCTTGCATCGCTTAGATGCATTAAACCGCCACATTCAGTCTAAAATTCAGCATCCCTATCATGCAGATGGCAGCATCTATACACCTGAAGAACAGTTAAATTTGCGCCATTTTGCTCAAAAAACTGAAGATTTAACGGCAAAATTTATTGTTAAAGTCGCCAATCACTATAAAACTGCACGTTTAACTCCTGTAGTCGAAAGCTCTCCTCTGGATGGATTTAAAACTGAGCAAAGAAAATCAAATCCTCAGCATGCACACACGCCAAATCCAACCAATAAACCCGGTGCAGGTGGAGTGATTACTTTAATTATTATTACGGTAGTGATTGGCTTATTGGCTTATTACTTCGGACTTTAACTGTATAAATATGATCAACACTAAAAAGCCCTTCTCATAGAAGGGCTTTTTTATAAACATACTTCTGTATGAAAGATTTCAAAATTATGAGGTCGTTAAATAATTAAATGGACGAATTTCTAATCGAACGCGATGCTGATCGGCATGTTGATTAATATAATGACTGACAGAGACTACTTCCCCCTCAAGCTCTGCGTCTGCACCATACATGATTTTGACTGCCTCACCTTTGCGGGGAATCATTTCGAGCTCTACAGTAATGCTACCTTGACCCATACCAACTATTTCAGCCAACATTTTATTTTCCTTTTGTTCTTTTCTATCCATACATTAGGCATGTCGCAAAGCGCGGTATAAAGATTATTTCTGTAACTTAACTACACTTTTTATTGATAAAACATCAAAACTTAAATATCAAAAACATAAGAGTCCAATTGTTCTAAAAATGCATCAACTGCATTTGCAGACTTTAAACGAATCCATTGAATATGTTGATATTCAGGTGCATTCATCATCTGTAGATATTTTTCACGATTCTTTTTATGGGTCTTAATCATCCACCAGACAATGGAATCTCGACCAAACATCCGCCACAAACTTTCCTGATTATTTGAATCTGGCCAAAGATCTTGTTTGGACTTAGCCCGAGAAATTGCGCGCTTTACAGAGCGGTATAAATTGACTGGAAACGGAAGGTCTAACCATATCACCGTATCTATTTCAGACCATTTAACAGGAATCGCCCGAGTATAATTGCCATCAATAACATAACCATTTTTCGCTTTAGCAGTTTCAGCTTCAATACGTGCAAAAAAGATTTCGTCAGGACACTCCTGCCAATCATCTAACCAAAACAAGTTATCTAATTCAATGTAATGCAAACCAAGCTTTGTTGCCAATGCCCTAGAAAATGTTGATTTTCCTGTAGCAGATGTACCGACTACGTTTATTTTTTTCATTGTCATGATGATCTACTTGAGTCAAGTGAACCTACTTCAAGATAACAGTATTAGATAAGATAGGTTAACTTTTATTCTTCACGATAATTTAAAAGATCTGCATCGATATTGATAAAGTCAGGCTTTGGGATTTGTTCAAATTGAACGGCTAATATATGCGACTGACTGGTTATGCATGCTTTTGCGACTCGATGCATCCCATCCATCACTCGACCACTAGCACATAAAATAATGGGATAACTTAAGTCCGCAGCATTTACCAATTCCAGATGTTCAATAATTTGCTGTGTGGTCGGAGCAGATTTTGGAAACCAATAAGCTTCGTTCAACTCTTGAATGTCACTTACAGGAATTTGCTGAACCTTGAAATTTTGACTGAGTTTTACTAAGTGATGTACATCCCAAATATACGTATCGTCGCCTACTTGGCGGAAGTGATACTGTTTGCGCATCAAGCAGTTACCTTTTAAGTCAAATTAAAGCTAAGATAGCTTACAATTGAAAAATAAAAAAAATGCTTCATTATGATAGATCATTACGAGCAATTTATTCTTGGTTTGCAATATAACGCTCAACGCTTTTTTAACCAGAAAATTTACTATGACGAGATTTTGCACCCATGGTGCGGCCAAGCTTGCGACATTTTCTTGATTCGCGATTTTAAAACCAATGCATTACTACATGACTCAGTTGATCATTTGATCATGTATATGGCTGAAAAGCGGATTAGAACATGCTCACTTTATCCATTTGATCTTCTTTTTGAGCATGCAAAACTTAATCAACATCCTCATTTTGACTTTGTAAAAACCAACTACCCTCTTGCTGTTTTCCACAACAATTTAAATCAAGCCTTTGCACTGGTTCAAATCCAATCTGAAACGAAAATTTTAGATATCAGCCCTATTGGTGATCCTCGGGAGTTTTGGGGTGCAAGTTCCACACAATTTCATGACGCATTCGGGCTGTTTACATTAATTGAGCTCAATCAACAACAGCGGAACGAATGCTTTTGCTTTGATAAAAAATCGAGTTGGAGCAGTTTAGTAAATAGCATTCAACTGGATTTATTTGAACATCCGTTTTCTACCCACATTCAGCCTCAATTTAAACTAATCCATAATTTGTATTATTATGGCCTTCTGGATGACTCACTCCCTCTTTTGGAGAATCCTCAAGCTTCACCTCAAGTTGGATTAAGTCTGCTTGAAATGCTCAATTCAATCGAAGCTGCTATCCAAAATTTAAAACATGTAAAAAACGAAAGCTCACCGATCCATTTATTTACAACCGAAGAATATGCACAACTATTGGATTATGAGTACAAACTGTCAGAACACCATGTAGATGTCACGTGCTATACAGCCAATCATTTCAACCGCGAAAATTTAGTCAATGATGAAGAGAAAGCTTTACTCAAACAACTACAGAAAAAATACCCCAAAGTTAATTATTTCAAGTCGACATCTGATCAAGCTCTTTCCGCCACCAACACTTCAACAGATAAAGAGCCTGAAAAACCATGGGTTGTATTTTTTTCTTTAGTTTTAATTTTTGCCATGCTATTCGCTTTACTTTATGGCTTTTATTTACTTTTTAAACAATTTGAGTTTATAAAATTTGCCGCAATCACAATTGGCATCATTGTGTTTTTAGCCATATGGTCGAAAAAATAAGATGTCTAATCAACTTCGTCCATAAAAAAAGACCGCTAAAAGCGGTCTTTTTTTAAGTCATAAAGACTTATGCAGCTAATGCATCTTTAGCTTTAGAAGCTAAAGCAGCAAACGCAACTGCGTCATGCATAGCGATGTCAGCAAGTACGCGACGGTCGATAATCACTTGAGCTTTTTTCAAGCCAGCGATCATACGGCTGTACGACAAACCATTTTGACGAGCACCAGCATTGATACGCGCAATCCATAGAGCACGGAATTGACGTTTCTTTTGACGACGGTCACGGTAAGCATATTGACCTGCTTTGATTACTGCTTGGAACGCTACGCGATATACGCGTGAACGAGCGCCGTAGTAACCTTTAGCACGAGCAAGAATTTTTTTATGACGGCGATGAGCCTGTACACCACGTTTAACACGAGCCATTTATAATCTCCTTAGATGTATGGGCACATACGGCGAACTGAAGCAACGTCACTTACGTGAACCATTACACAGCCGCGTAATTGACGGATACGCTTAGCAGATTTTTTGGTCAAAATGTGTCGTTTGAACGCTTGGTGACGTTTAAAACCGTTTGCAGTTGGCTTGAAGCGTTTAGCTGCACCACGGCGAGTTTTCATCTTAGGCATAAGAACCTCTTTTGAACACCTGTTCGGCACGTCTGCACCATTGCAAAGACGCCCTGCAGGTAAGGGAGCGAGTATTCTAAAGCATCTTTGTTCAAAACAAAAGCGAATCTTTCTACCGAATATCGAACTTAATTAATTTTCTGATATAGATTTTCCGATGATTTTATAAGCGATGCCCAATAAGGCTTATATAATGTCGGCACGCCAACTATTAATGTCCATTATGAAACCTGCACAGGATGCTTTTGCAGCCCTACGTTATCGGGATTTCTCGATTGTTACGCTTAATCAATTTTGTCTGACCTTAGCCATTTTGATTCAAGAAATTATTGTTGCTTACTCACTGTATCAAATCACTAAAGACCCGCTAACACTGGGCTTAATTGGTTTAGCCGAAGCAATTCCTTTTATTGCTCTCTCTTTGTGGGGAGGATACTTTGCAGATCGTTTCAATAAACAGACCATTATGAAAATTTGTCTGTTTTTTTCTGTACCGATGCCACTGATTCTTTGGGGGTTATTTCACCAATACGGTCTCGGCCAAATTGATGTCACCCAACTGTCTTGGGGTATTTATGCGGTCATTTTTGGGCTTGGAACGATCCGTGGTTTCTATAATCCCTCGGCAACGTCGCTTAAACCTTTTTTAATCCCGCGGGAGCTCTATGCCAATGGTGCAACATGGACAACGATTGGTTGGCAAAGTGGGGTGATTATTGGGCCAATGCTTGGCGGTTTTATGTTGGCATTTTTAGGCCGTGAAACCAGTTTGCTCAGTGTTGCAGCACTACTAACGATCTGCTTCGTCCTCATTAATCTGCTCAGTAAACGCAGTTTCCCTAAAATTGAATCTGACAATTTAAAAGATAGTTTAAGTGAAGGTTTTCGTTTTATCGGGAAAACCAAAATTGTCCTTTGGGCGATTTCACTCGATTTAGTTTCTGTGCTTTTTGGTGGCGTGATTGCCCTCTTACCGATTTTTGCCGAAGATATTTTAAAAGTGGGGCCTGAAGGTTTAGGCTACTTACGGGCAGCACCGTCTATTGGCGCTCTGATCACCATGATTGCATTGACCAAATTCCCTCCAACCCATCATGCATGGCGTAATATGTTATTGGCTGTAGCGGGTTTTGGTGTATTTACCATTTTATTCGCATTTTCAAGCCATCTTTGGTTATCACTCTTTGCACTGGCAATGACTGGTGCATGTGACAGTGTTTCTGTCGTCGTGCGTCAAACGATTTTACAGCTCTATCCACCTGAAAATATGCGTGGCCGTGTAGCCGCGGTCAATGGCATGTTTGTCTCCAGTAGTAATGAACTCGGTGCATTTGAATCTGGATTGGCTGCAAAATATATGGGCACGATCATGGCGACAATCTTTGGTGGCTGTATGACCATGGCTGTAGTTGCAATCAGTTGGGCAAAAACACGTGATTTGTTTAAAGTAGATATCACCCAAAGTCATGATGATTTAAAAAAATAAATTTACCGATCATATTAAGGGCAAATATTCATTTTGCCCTTTTTTTTATGGATGATTTATACTCATTTTCCTCCTTTATTTTAATAATTTAAGATTTATTTTATGAAAATTAAAACATTGATTTTACTGAGCAGTATTTTATGTGGCTATTCTTATGCCGAAACAGATATAAATAACAGCCCTAAAGAGCTTAAATTACAATCTAGTGGTGTTAGTTTTCTTAGAACACCAAAAATTGACGTTAATGAAAATGATCTAAAAGGTAAATCTCATCAATTTCTTGCACGTTTATATGTAAATGAGATAGGTAAAGTGACTCAAGTCGAAACTCTCAAAAGTACAGGCTTAGATGCTTTGGATCGAAAAATCAGCGCATCCTTAAGAGGTGCAAGATTTAAGCCGTATATAGAGAATGGTCAAGCCACTTCATTTATTATTCAACTACCTATTAAACTAAATTAGGGAACAAAATACTGATTCCGCAAGTAGTGTTCCACCTAAATGCAAAATAGAACTTCATTCAAATGTTTATGATGCTGAACGCAAAAGCGCAAAAACCCGTGACTTATTTGGAATCGACATTACCCATCAGTCAAAAAAATAATGGCATATTTTCCATTTAAACCTTGCCAGTATTTCCAATACAGGAAATACTGCGCAGCAATATCGACGCATTCATCACTCACTTTGTGATCTTAGAATAGACTTATGAAACAATATCTGTGCTTAACCCTTTTAGCCTGCGCTCCATTTTCTACAGCGTTTAGTGCTTCAACCAAAACCCATCAACTTCCGGCACAGAATATTGAAGTTGCTCCTGCGCATTTAACCACGCGTTTAAATTGGTCGGTTTTTCCAAAACCAGTATATGCCAATGAAGACCTCAAGCAACGTGACCGCGCGGCCATTATTCGTGTCACAGCGAATGCAAAAGGCACCATTACCGATGCAAGTGTTGAAGAAAGTACAGGGGTCGATCAACTCGACCGAATCTTAATTGCTGCTGTCAAAAAAGCTAAAGTCAAACCACATTTAGAAAATGGTGAAGCCAAAGCCATTATTGGCTATCAAGCGTTTAATTTGAGAGTTAAAGGCAATACGCCTGAATGTGATTTCAACTTTGATTCAAAAGTTTGGAATGCACAAAGTGCAGATAAGAAAACGCCATTCCAATATGTATCTCAACCAAAATTAGATCTCACTAGTCATGAATTGAAACAGCACGATCGTAAAGTCAAATTTAACTTTAAAGTGGACAAACACGGACAAGTGAAAAAGGTGAAGATCAAGCAAGGCTCTGGCATTTATGCACTCGATCAGAAAGTCGTTGAAGCACTAAGAAATAGTCAGATCTCGGTTAAACGTACTGCGAGCACCCTTTGGATCTATAAAAAGTCGAACTTTAAAGATGAAATTCAATTTAAAGTGAATGGCTGCTCATAATCTCAATTTTTAGCGGCATTAAAATAATGCATTGGCGTGCCGCGCACTGATGGAATGACTATGTTGAAACAATATACAGCAATAGGTCTAATGCTCTGTGCAAGCACAGTGATGTGCACGCAGTATGCTGCCGCTGAGACTGCGCCCGCCAGCGAAGTAAAAATATTGCAAGACAGACCTGTCAGCTGGATGCGCGCACCCAAAGTTAAATTTGAGCCAGGAGATCTGGAAGGACGCCCTAGATTTGTCAATGTCGCAATTGATGCAGACAACTCGGGCAACATTACCGCAGTCAAAATCATCACCAGTTCAGGCTTGCCAGATTTGGATGATATGGTCATTAACGCGGTAAAAAAGGCACGCTTCAGGCCTTATATAGATTCGGGCATCAGCTATCCCTTCCGAGCGACGCAGCCATTTGAATTTAATGCTGATGACTATTCATCGACACGTAAAACACCAAAAAGAAAGCCCATCAAAACCTGCTGGGCTGATTTTGAGCCCGAGGGCTTGCAGCTCCAACAGTCTGGCCAACATAGAACATTTCAATACAAAGACGTCCCCGCAATGAAGCTGCCGATGACGGAATCTGAAGCAAAACAATTCAGCATAGATTTTAGTTTTAGCGTAGATCGTAAGAACCAAATTTCCGATATTCGTTTAATACAAAGTCCAAGTGATCCAATTGCCCGCTTGCTATTAAAGAAATTTGAACTGGCAAAAATCGAAGCGCCACGTAAGTTTTATCAGATCTTTAAAATTCAATTTAAAGAGCGCATTCAGCTGAAAAATATTCAATGTAATTGAAAAAATAGCCCGTAGATAAACAGATAACGTCCAATTTTGGCGATACTGACCAGTGTGAAAAATCGCCAGAAGTTTTCTTTCATTAAACCCGCGATTAAAGTAATTGGGTCTCCAATAATCGGCAGCCAACTCAGTAGCAAAGACCAATAACCATATTTGTGATAAATACCCTGTGCCTGCTGCATTTTCAGCTCTGACACGGGAAACCATGTTTTATTTTTATAATGTTCTACTTTTAAACCGAGCCACCAATTCACACAAGAACCGAGAATATTACCAATACTGGCCACCACAATCAGCAGCCATGGATTATGTTGACCATAGCTCAACAAGCCGAGCAATACGGCTTCGGACTGTAAAGGAAGTAAGGTCGCAGCCCCAAATGCCGCGAAGAATAAAACTAAAAACGACCACATCGAAACGAATGCTTAGAGACCTAATTTTTTCTTCGACTTCAAATATTCAAAATTTGACCAAAGCACTGCTGCAACAATTACAACGATTCTCGACCATTTATATTGTGAAGAAATCGGTTCAATCGCAGCTCGCATCAAGTTTTGATCTTTGGTATGTAAATCTGCAAGAATATTTTGAACATGCACAATTTCAGCGACAAATAGCACTAAGCAGCCTGCAATACCAAAAATAATACTCCAATAGATTCTTGGGTTATTTTCAACAATACGGGTAAAATTTAAGAAAAAGTCTTTCATCGCAAAATCGTCCAACTAAGCCGTCAACAACGCGTTCTTTTCGGCAGCGCCGCATTCTAACACAGCGTTAGAATTTTCTTCCGTCCTATCTAAAATCTTAAGGTGAGTCTTTCCGCACTTTACTTTTATACATGAGACTTCTAATCTGCCACGCGAATATTGAATAATTTTAACTCACTTTATGAAAAAAATTCTTTGCTTAAGTTTTATCGTGTTATTACAAATTTTGACCGCTTTATATGCACAATATCCTTCTGAAGTTGCCAAACAACACGTGATTACACAAGATCAAATGATTTGGCAAAAGCGACCTATCTTTAACTTCAACAATGACGATCTGGGCAATCAAAATCGTGACCTTAGTTTTAAATTGTATGTTTTAGCCACCGGCGAAGTTCAAAAAGCTGAATTAATCAAAAGCTCTGGACTTACACACATTGATAAGCGGGTTGAGCAGTCACTTTTACGTGCCAAGTTCAAACCTTATATCGAAAATGGTGTAGCCTCCCCCTTTGTTGCCTTACAACCCTTCTCACTCAAGACCCTGAAAGAAAACCAAAGACCTTGGTGGAAAAAGCTTCTATTCATTCCATAAAAAAAAGAGCATGTTTCCATGCTCTATTTTTAAACGTATATTGCTAAGGCTTTTTGTACCGCTGGACGGGCCGTCAGTCGATCGATATAGTCTTTCACGTATGGATAATCTTCCAGCTGAATTTGCTGCCATTCATGACGCAGTGCCCAAGGCAGAATAGCCATATCTGCAATCGAATACTCTCCAGCCACAAATTTTTGACCAATCAACTGATGGTTCAAAACTTTATATAAGCGTTTAGATTCATTTACATAACGTTCAGTTGCATACGGAATACGTTCAGGTGCAAAACGACTAAAATGATGATTTTGTCCTAACATGGGCCCAAAACCACCCATTTGCCACATCAACCATTGTTCAACTTCAACGCGCTCAAACTCATCTTCTGGATAAAACAAACCTGTTTTACGTCCGAGATATTGCAGAATCGCACCAGACTCAAAAACTGAAATCGACTCTCCTCGTGGGCCATTCTGATCCACGATTGCAGGGATTTTATTGTTCGGAGAAATTCTCAAAAAGTCTGGCTGAAATTGATCATTTTCCAAGATATTAATCGGAAAAATTTGGTATTCCAAACCCATTTCTTCTAAAGCGATGGTAATTTTATGTCCATTGGGTGTACCCCAATAGTAGAGATCAATCATCTATATTCCTTTTTAATTTTCAGTAAGGCAATCTCATTTTGCTTTATGTATAACATGTTTAATCCAGTGAAAGCTTGTCAGTTTTCTGAAAAGTAACGTTAAAATGTGAATTATCACTTTGCTTTTAAAATCATTTAAGGTACAAAAATTCAAAAAATATAATTTTTTTATAAAAATCCCTTGAAAAAAATCAGCACAGACCGATATTGATACATGTACAAGGATCAAACGATCTTGTTAGTGAACAGTGGATGCCAAGCATCACTGAACATTTCTTATTGTTACAACTTTGCTTATTAAAGAGAGTTCTAATTATGAGTAGTTTAAATCTTAACCCACTTTTCCGTCGTAGCATTGGTTTTGATCGTTTCAACGATTTATTTGATTATGCCATGCAAAGCGACACACCAAATTACCCGCCATACAATATTGAAAAAACGGCTGAAAATAGCTATCGCATTGTGGTGGCAACCGCAGGTTTTACAGAAGATGAACTTTCGCTAAACTTAGAAAATCAAGTGCTAAGCATTTCAGGTAAACCAACTGAAGCGCAAGATACAACTGTGGAGTTCCTGCATAAAGGCATTGCTCGTCGTACATTTAAACTGTCTTTACGCTTAGATGAACATATAGAAGTGCAACAAGCCCTATATGAAAATGGTTTATTGACAGTGGACTTACAGCGTATTATTCCTGAAGAAAAACTACCACGCCAAATTCCAATTGGCAAAAAGGCATTGATAGAAAGTCCTGTCCAAGAAAATATCGCTGAGTAAACTCTCATAAAAAAAAAGACCCTTCGGGGTCTTTTTTATATTAAGAAAATTAGTTAGATTCAAAACATGACAAACAAGAATAAAAAATCATGCCATCTCAAGAATATAGTGTTTCAATTCCAATTTATATGTTTCGTTTTTTATCTATTCTCAACTTAATCTTACCCATAGGTGTTTTTAATGAATCCTTGGTGGGTCTGGCTTACAAGCTGTTCATCTACTCTTTTTAAATTTTGGCGTATCTTGCAAAAAATAATCCTACTCTGTATTACTATCTATTTATATGAAATGTACTTTGTTCTGATCGCTTTTATGACATGGAATATACGACCTAATATAACCAAGATAAAGATCTATTAGAGGGTACTGAAAATCCCCATCTCACGGCCGGTGTTATGTAAATAGATCTCACATAGTTAGCTCAATAAAAAGCTTTGCTCACTTTATACCTACATTAAAACTAAATTAAAGCATTTCAAAACGTCTGAATCGAAACAACGATTGAATATCAATTAAAATATAATCAAATTTGTCTTTCTTAAAGAAACTTACTTAATACCCTCAGACATAAGTTCGCATTCATGAATTTTGCTCTATTTTCCAATCAATACGCAGCAAAAATTATTGGTGCCCTTGAACATCATTGAGATTAAAAAACCAAAATATAGGCAAAAAAAAAGCACTGCAAATGCAGTGCTTTTTTATGGATACTTACTTTTTCTTTTTAGGACCAAGTAGCATACCCATTTGACGGCCTTCCATTTTCGGGGTTTGTTCAACAACACCATAGTCAACCACGTCAGCTTCAATTTTTTGCAATTGAGCCAAACCTAACTGTTGGTGTGCCATTTCACGACCACGGAAACGAAGCGTGATTTTTACCTTATTGCCTTCTTCAAGGAACTTGATAATGGCACGTAGTTTAACGTTGTAGTCACCAACATCAGTACCAGGGCGTAGCTTGATTTCTTTCACCTGTACTTGATGTTGTTTTTTCTTCGCTTCTTTTTGCTTTTGTTTTAGATCAAACAAATGCTTGTTAAAATCCATGATTTTGCAGACTGGTGGCTCAGCATTAGCAACAATCTCAACAAGGTCAAGATCTACTGCTTCTGCAGCACGCAAAGCGTCAGCAAGAGATACAATCCCTTTTTGCTCGCCATTTTCGTCTACTAGACGGACTTCTTTTGCACGAATTTCATCATTCAAGGCAGGACGGTTTGATTTTCCGCCCTGTTGATTACGGTCAGGCTGTTTAATCGCTTTTACTCCACAATGTACCGGCCGCGTTCGGCTACGGCTGCTTTTACTAGGTCAACGAATGCATCAATTGACATAGTACCCAAATTTTTTCCAGAGCGAGTACGGACGTTTACAGTACCTTCCTCAACTTCACGGTCCCCAAGAACCAATAAGTAAGGAATACGCTCTAAAGTACGTTCACGAATCTTAAAGCCGATTTTCTCATTTCTCAAGTCTGAAATCGCGCGGATACCGCTTTCTTTAAGTTTAGCGACGACTGACTCACATGCTTCAGCTTGTGAATCGGTAATGTTCATCACACATGCTTGAATTGGAGACAACCAAGGTGGCATGAAACCAGCATAGTGTTCAATAAGTATACCAATAAAACGCTCGAAACTGCCAAGTATTGCGCGGTGCAACATTACAGGCTGATCACGGTCGTTATCTTCAGTCACATAAGATGCGTCAAGACGTTCTGGTAAGTTAAAGTCACATTGAATTGTACCGCACTGCCATACACGACCTAAGCAGTCTTTCAATGAGAATTCAATTTTCGGACCGTAGAATGCACCTTCACCCGGTTGAAGTTCCCACTCTAGGCCTGCAGCATCTAAAGCATCTGCTAAAGATTTTTCTGCCATGTCCCAAAGTTTGTCATCACCTACACGTTTTTCTGGACGTGTCGACAACTTCATTTGTACTTCTTCAAAGCCGAAGTCTTTATAAACATCTAATGTCAGTTTAATAAAGTCTGCAACTTCAGTACCGATTTGTTCTTTGGTACAGAAGATATGCGCATCATCTTGTGTAAAGCCACGTACACGCATAATGCCGTGTAATGAACCCGATGGTTCGTTACGGTGACATGAACCAAACTCAGCCAAACGAATTGGAAGATCACGGTAAGATTTCAAACCTTGGTTGAAGACTTGCACGTGACATGGGCAGTTCATTGGTTTTACAGCATAGTTACGGTTCTCTGAGTGAGTCGTAAACATGTTTTCAGCATAGTTTGCTGCGTGACCTGATTTTTCCCAAAGCGTGAAATCAACCACTTGCGGTGTACGGATTTCTTGGTAACCGTTGGCTTGTTGAACTTTACGCATGTATTGTTCAAGCACTTGGTAAATCGTCCAGCCGTTTGGATGCCAGAACACCATACCCGGCGCTTCTTCTTGCATATGGAACAAGTCTAACGCTTTACCAATTTTACGGTGATCGCGTTTTTCAGCTTCTTCAATACGTTTGATATACGCAGCTAACTGTTTTTTGTCAGCCCAAGCTGTACCGTAAATACGTTGCAGCTGTTCGTTTTTCGCATCACCGCGCCAGTAAGCACCAGAGATTTTAGTCAACTTGAACGATTTTAAGAATTTAGTATTTGGAACGTGCGGACCACGGCACATGTCCAAGTAGTCTTGATGGTAGTACAAGCCCATTTCAGTTTCTTCAGGCATGTCTTCGATCAGACGCAATTTGTATTCTTCGCCGCGTGCAGTGAACTCTTTGATCACTTCGTCACGTGGAGTCATTTTTTTGATGACATCATAGTCTTGGTCGATGAGCTTTTTCATGCGCTCTTCGATTGCTGCCATGTCATCTAAAGTAAACGGACGTGGCATCCAGATGTCATAGTAGAAACCTTCTTCAATGACAGGACCAATGACCATCTTTGCTTCTGGGAACAATTGCTTAACTGCATGACCCACCAAGTGCGCACAAGAGTGACGAATGATGTGAATACCATCTTCATCTTTAGGCGTGATAATTTGTAGGCTAGCATCTTCTGTAATTAAATCAGACGCATCAACTAAACGATCGTTTACACGACCCGCAACTGTATTTTTTGCTAGACCAGGACCGATGCTTTGAGCAACTTCCATCACAGACACGGCATGATCAAATTCTTTTTGATCGCCATTTGGCAAAGTGATAATTGGCATATAAAAATCCTTAAGGAGTGATGCCCCGTACAATGGAGCATGTCACCGCGAGATTATGATCGAGGGAGACCCTCAAAAGATAAAAACGGTGGATAAATAAAATTCGACCTAAATTTTACACGCCCTGCCAACTTTAATAAACCTCTAATCCCATGGAAGTTGATTTTTCTACCGCCTTTTACAAGACTCCTGATAATTCAAGCAGATTTCAGCCGAAATGCGCTTTATGCTGTCAACATAATAATCACGTTCTAATTCATAAAATTATTCCGAATTTCGAACACCAATACCCACTGAAATCTTTATGTAGCAGGTATCATGCAAGCACACTCACTTATATCTTGGTCTAGTTTAAAACCGCTCCAACCCGCTTATGCCCTCGCAGCCAATGTCGATCTTGTGGTCTTAAGGCTCGAAGATGATGATGCAGAACAAGTCGTAGTCATGTATGGTCGCTGTCAGCATCGCGGCGCCCTCATGGCCGATGCCCATATTCAAGGAGATAAAATCGTCTGTGGGCTGCATGGTTCTCACTATATTTATAAAACTGGCATCAATCCACGTTATCTGAATAAAAATCTGCAAAAATTTAAAGCGTGGGTGGAAGGCGATCAGGTTTTTGTAGATTTAGAAGAAATTACAGCTTGGGAAAAACGCAATCCACAGCAGTATAAACGCGATCAATACCAAGGTTTATATGCGGATTCGGCACCCGCACCTGAAGAACCGCACAATAAATTTATTTTAGAACTCGCGCGAAATGGCTTGAAAAACTTTGGACATCATGGTCCGACAGCGGCGATGGGCGTACCTTTTAATCAACTCCCGAAATGGGAGGACATTCAACTGATCACCGCACAACTGTGGAAAATTCCATTATTAGATGATGCACCCGTAGCGACCGAAGTGGTAATTGGCCCAAATGCTAAAAAACCCTTAAAACTCAAAATCCCCCTGTTTGTGTCAGATATGAGTTTTGGTGCATTATCTCAAGAAGCCAAAGTTGCCCTTGCAATAGGTGCTGAACTTGCAGGTACAGGCATTTGTTCAGGTGAAGGTGGAATGCTTGCTGAGGAACAAGCGGCCAATTCACGTTATTTTTATGAACTTGCATCGGGTCGTTTTGGCTATGACATCGAAAAAGTTAAAAAGTGTCAGGCCTTTCATTTTAAAGGCGGTCAAGCTGCAAAAACAGGTACGGGAGGACATCTGCCAGGCCATAAAGTGGTTGGCAAGATTGCAGAAGTGCGCAAATTACCAGAAGGCACCGCAGCCATTTCTCCTGCAACTTTCCCCGACTGGACTCATCTTTCACAATATCGTGAATTTGCAGAATATGTCCGAGCAGAAACCGGCGGCATCCCGATCGGCTATAAACTCTCCGCACAGCATATTGAACGTGATATTGACGCAGCACTCAGCATCGGTGTGGACTATATTATTTTAGATGGTCGTGGCGGTGGAACAGGTGCAGCCCCAACCTTATTCCGTGACAATATCTCTGTACCGACCATTCCTGCACTTGCACGAGCACGTCGTCATTTAGACCGTTTAGGACGGTCAGATATTAGTTTAGTGATCACAGGTGGACTTCGTGTACCCGCTGACTTTATTAAGGCCCTCGCTTTAGGTGCAGATGCCATCGCGATTTCAAACTCTGCCATGCAAGCCATTGGCTGTTTAGCTATGCGTGCCTGTCAGACCAATGATTGTTCTGTCGGCATTGCCACACAACAAGATCATTTACGTCGTCGTTTAGAAATAGACAAATCGGCACAACAACTGGCGAATTTTCTAAATGCATCCGTTGAACTGATGCAAGTCATGGCTCGTGCCTGCGGACATCATCATCTGAATCAATTCTGCAAAGATGACCTGACCACATGGAAAAAAGAAATGTCGAACCTCACGGGTATTCACTACAGTGGATTTGAGTAAGCTTCAAATCATGAGCTTTTTTCAAAACAATTGAACCTAAAAAGAGTCCATACGGGCTCTTTTTTATTCTCTGAAGGTCTCAAAGGCCATGAATTGATCGGCTTGGTACAACCAAAGCTGTGCAAATTGAGGGATGATCATTTCACTCTGGGTAGGGCGTAAAAAAATATAATCATCTACATCTATGCTGCTTGTCTGTGGAATTTGCACAAGCTCCTGATTACTACTGCGACAATATAACGCATGGGGCTGACTGCCTTGAGGATAAACATAGTCCCCTCGCCAATAACCTCCATAAATAAATACAGCCTGATATTTTGCCCAACGACTGAGCCATTCTAACTGTGGTAATTCAGTCCGCGGCAACACTTTTAACACAGGCGTGGCGATCCACAAGGCACTTTGGAAAGCTTGTAAATTTTTCAGTTCAAAATCTGCGGGTTTTAATAACATCGAGCCAAACGAGACTTCGTTACAGACACTCTGCTGACAATGAAAACTAAAACTAGGACTACCACCACCATTCCAACAGGTGTGTTCATCACATAAGGTTGGGTAGCGCTGTTGTACATAAGCTTTGAATTGTTGATAACTTTGCTGGGACTGTTGATAAGTCTGTTCAGCAGATTGGATCAGCCGTGGAATCTTCGCCACATGTGCGTCATAGCCCATTAATCCTGAAAATTTTAAATGTTGGGGATGTTGAACTATTAGATCCAAAACAGCCTTTAGCTCATCGATCGTTTTCAGACCACCACGATGTAGCCCAACATCGATTTCAATATTGATACGTAGACACAGTTGATGCTGCTCAGCAAATTTGAGGTATTGAGCTAAACGCTGTTCACTATCAATAAGCCATTGCACTTGCGATTGCGTTGCCTGCAAAAACGCCTTGTCTGCATGGTTCAAGGCCTGAATCGGCATCGGTTTTCCAAACAACACATCGGCTTGCGGTATCGATTCAAAAAGTGTTTTTAGATGTGCAAAATGAAATAGCATGAAACGCTGTGTCTTGAGCTGTGTAGCACAGTGTTGAAGCAATGCCATGCACGCCAAGGATTTCACCACCAAGCGAGGATGCAGACTGTATGGTATTTGCTGCTGAGTGACCCCCAAGTTGTGATTTAATGCGTCAATATCCACGATTAACTGCGGCATCCCCGTCCCGTTTTGCTTTAACAGCGTATTCAACTTTTGAAAATATGCATCCATGCCATCCCCTTGTTCATATCGTTCAATTGGTCTTCAACGTTTAACGTTCCACGATGCTTATTCAATCAGTATTTGCTGTAGCTCTGGACTGAGCCACTTTTGCTTCGGATCTAATTCTTGTCGAATATTTAAAAAATCCTGCCACTTTGGGTACACATTTTGAAGCTGCCGCGCATTTAGGCTATGCAATTTCCCCCAATGCGGACGCCCGCCATATTTTAAAAAAATCGGCTCCACGAGCTTAAAGATGACTTGATAATCTTGCTTATAGAACTGATGCACCGAAATTGAGGCCGAATCTTGCTGATAAAACGGACTGAGCCAAATATCATCCCCACGTACAAGTCGATATTCTAGCGGGAAAAACATCGGAACCTTATGTCGTCGAAGGGTATGCAAAATTTCTTCTAAACAATTCATCCCGTGTTGCAGCGGAATCTGGTATTCCATCTCATTAAATTTGGTATTTCGAGCAGAAGGAAAAATTCGACTTGACCAATCTACGTTCATCGAAGGTTTGACAAAAACACCCAATAAGTTTTGTAGCCATGGATTCAGTGGTGGAAAAATTCGCGTCAATTCTGCACAAAATTTGAGTAATACGTCATCATCTAACCACTGTTCTTTTCGCGGTTGAAGGTCATCTTCCGTCTCATCTAAGGTTTTTAAAATAACCTGATCGGCATGACTAAATACCCAGAACTCAATATGTCGATGTGCATATTGCCATTGCTGCATATTCTGCATGACATCTTTCAGCGGACATAATCGCGTTTGTTCTTTGAGTTTATACATCGGCCGATTTTGCAGCTGTACATGCGTCAGCACGCCTAAACTCCCGAGTGAAACACGCCCTGCTTGGAAAATTTCGCTGTTCTGTTCAGCACTGCATTGTAGTAATTCACCCTGCGCGGTTAATAATTCAAACCTCGTAACCAATGCCGATAAACACGGTAATTCGAGTCCGGTACCATGCGTCCCTGTTGCAATAGCTCCAGCCAAACTTTGACGATCAATATCTCCTTGATTAATCAGTGCCTGATCAAAAGACGCGAGCTTCTCACCCAAATCAAATAATCGTGTGCCAGCTTGGACGGTACTTTGGCAGCGTTCAGCATCGATATCTAGAATGCCTTTGAGATGATCTAAACGTACTAAGGTATCTGTGGTTTTTGCCAAAGGGCTAAATGAGTGCCCTGCACCGACCATACGAATCTTAGGATGGGATTGCACCACATCCATTAATTGCTCAAGATTTTGCGGTTGTATAAATGACTTCGGGATCGACTTCTGAGCACCTGACCAATTTTCCCATGCAATGTCGTGTTGAATTGTCATATTCATCCTTGTCGCCATACTTTTTATTGTATTTAGCCGTATTGTTTTATTTTTGATTTCCGCTTTTGCAATGTTAATGCACAAGCCATCTTGATTTTTTACTTAGATTATACGAAGTTCAGCATCTTCTCAAATTTAAGTTTATTGTTATAAAACAGTAAATAAGCCACGATCAATTAAAGAAAATATCATTCGTTTATATCCCCACACAGACTATTCAAGGCGCTCTACATTTTTCATTAAGCATCATTCAAACCGAATCAATAAAAAAGATCACACACGGAAATATCTGCTAAATTAGTATAAAAAAACAACAAACCCTGTATATTTTTCAACTAAATTATTTATGCTAAAAAATCAATTTTGAGAACCACAGGGTTCATTTTTGTCACTTTACTGTTTTTATTTTACTAAATTTCAATCACTTAAAAATTTAGTGTAAATACTCGACTAAAGCATAAATGCAGAGAAGCTACGGACTGAATTATTGTTAAGTCAGATTTAAAACAAATAGACATGGACTTGGAGTACCACGATGGTTAGCGCATACGATGAATTGCCACGGACCCCGGCAAATTTTGTGGCACTTTCGCCTCTACGTTATTTAGAGCGTGCAGCTTATATTTATCCTGATCAGGATGCCATTATCCATGGCAATCGTCATATTTCATGGCGCCAAACATATAACCGCTGTCGTCAATTTGCACATCAGTTGCAACAATTAGGCATTGGCAAAAACGACACCGTGTCTGTGTTATTACCGAACGTTCCGGCTATGGTTGAAGCACACTTTGCCGTACCGATGGCGGGTGCTGTACTAAATACGCTAAATACACGCCTTGATGCGAAAACCATTGCCTTCATGCTGGAACATGCAGAAACCAAAGTCCTGTTGGTTGACCCTGAATTTGCTCAAGTTGCCACCGAAGCTTTGGCTTTGATCGATCAAGACATTTATGTCATTGATGTTGCAGATGCTGAATTTGAAGGTACAGCACAACCGATTGGACAAATCGAATTTGAAGACTGGTTGGCGCAAGGCGATGCCAACTTTGAATGGCACTTACCTCAAGATGAATGGGATGCGATTAGTTTAAGCTATACCTCGGGTACCACAGGGAATCCAAAAGGCGTGGTGTATCATCACCGCGGCGCATATATCAATGCAGCGAGTAACATCATTGCTTGCGGCATGACGCCACGTGCAACGTATCTGTGGACGCTTCCTCTATTCCACTGTAATGGCTGGTGCTTTGCTTGGACAATGGCAGCCAATGGCGGAACCAATATTTGTCTACGTAAAATTGACCCTGAACTGATTTTCAAACTGATTGCAGAACACAAAGTAGATTATTTCTGCGGTGCGCCAATCGTACTTTCAATGATGATCAATACGCCTGAAGAGAAAAAAGCACAATTTGACCATCGCGTTGAAGTGATGGTTGCTGGTGCAGCGCCACCTGCAGCGATTATTGAAGGGATGCGTAATATTGGTATCAATGTCACACATGTTTACGGTTTGACTGAAACCTATGGTCCATCAGCACTTTGCGCATCGCAAGCTGGTTGGTCTGATCTTTCCATTCAAGAACAAGCACAGTTGCATTCTCGCCAAGGTGTACCATACCCGCTTCAAGACGGCATGAAAGTCATTGATCCTGAAACCATGTTACCTGTTCCGCATGATGGCCAGACCATGGGTGAAATCATGTTCCGTGGCAACATCGTAATGAAAGGCTATTTGAAAAACCCAGAAGCAACGGCTGAAGCCTTTGCCGGTGGCTGGTTCCATACCGGCGACTTAGCCGTCTGCCAACCTGACGGTTACGCCAAAATTACTGACCGCTCTAAAGATGTGATCATTTCAGGGGGTGAAAACATTTCATCGCTCGAAGTAGAAGAAATTCTATATCAACACCCTGCTGTACTGACAGCTGCAGTGGTTGCAAAACCTGACCCTCGTTGGCAAGAAGTGCCTTGTGCCTTTATTGAATTAAAAGCAGGTAAAGAAGCAACGCCTGAAGAACTGATCGAATTCTGTAAGCAGCACCTTGCACGTTTCAAAGTACCTAAAGATGTAGTGATTACCGAAATTCCAAAAACCTCGACAGGTAAACTTCAGAAGTTCGTTCTACGTGAATGGGCTAAAGAGCGCGCTGTTGGTGAATTTGGTTAATATTCAAACTCAAAGCCAAGCATGATTTTTTCAATCATTTAAGCAACAAAAAGCGACCTAATCAGGTCGCTTTTTTGATGTGAAGTCTATAACTTCACGTTTTGCTTCAATGATCAGATCATGTTGAATTCTCTGATCATTGAGCTATCTAAGTACTTGGCTATCTAATCATGTATTAGTTATCAGATAATAAAGCCACTTGTTGAATGTAGTTAAACAATTTCAACTTTGACGCAGTCAGTTCTTCTTCGCTTACATTTTTGGCTATATCACGTTGAATACGCAAAATATGCTGACGAATAGGATGATGTTCAGCAGCATTATGTGCTTTCATGAACTCTTTAATGACAGGATCACCTTGGGCAATCATACGTTCAGTCCAGCGTTGAAGCTGCGCTGTTTTTTTCGCACCTTGCTGCGGGGTTAAGTAAGATAAAATCATGGTTTCATCTTCATTACGCAGCAATTTACCTACACGTTGAAACTGACGGCGTCGCGCTTCATGTGAAGTAATGGTTTGTGCATCTAGTAGTGCTTCGATCAGACGCTCTTCAACAGGAAGATTTTTAATCTGTTTAGGATTCAGTTTTGCAAGTTCCTCGCCCAAAGCAGCCATACGTTGTACAGCTTTCTTTTGCTCAGTTTTACTTGCACGTCCTTCTAAGGATTCAAAGTCTTCTTCGGTATAGCGGTTCGGTCGACGTGCCACGTTTAATCTGCCTCGTAAAATTTTGCCGCAAACAGTGCTTGAATTTCAGATAAAGCTTTTTCTTCATCTGCACCTTCAATCACTAAGCGTAAAGTTGTGCCCTTGCCTGCGCCAAGCATCAGCAAAGACATAATATTTTTGGCATCTACTAATTTTCCACCCTTACCAATTTGAATCGACGAGCGAAATTTGGTCGTGACTTCGATTAGCTTGCCAGATGCACGCGCATGTAAACCCAGTTTATTAATTACGTCAACAGTTGTGTCGATCATGACCAGTGCTTCATTTCTCTATGTAGAACCTGAATAGACCATTTTGCCTCAAGTGCTTTTTTTAGTCTATCTACGATATATACCGAACGGTGTTGCCCACCTGTACAACCGATCGACACCGTCATGTAATGACGATGCCCTTCGGCAAATGCCGGCAGCCATTTATCCAAGAAATTATAAATATCTTGGAACATTTCATTGGTTTGTTCACTTTGCTGTAAAAATTGACGAACTGGCTCATCTAATCCTGAATACTTACGTAATTCCATATCCCAGTGCGGATTGGGCAAATGACGGACGTCAAAAACATAATCTGCATCGAGTGGAATACCATGCTTATAGCCAAAAGACTGTAAGATCAATATTAAATTATCTGCCTGTCCAAGTTTAGACAGCAAGGTATGTTTTAAATCATGTACGCTCTTATCTGTAGTATCAATATGTACTGTCGAGCGTAATTGAATCGGCAACAGTAAAGATTTTTCTTCCTGTATGCACTCATTTAAACTTTTGAAACGACTTGCCAACGGATGGGGACGTCGAGATGAACTGAATCGCGCAATCAATTCCTGATCACGCGTGGTCAAATAAATAATATCGACTGAGCCATGGCGTTGTAGCTGTTGAAAAACCAAATCGAACTCTTGTAAATCTGCACGTGTACTGCGGACATCCACACCCAGTGCCAATTGTTCAAGATTATTTTCTGAATCAAGTTTTTCAACAATTTCGGGGAGTAAGGCCAATGGCAAATTATCGATACAGTAATAGCCCAAATCCTCAAGTATCTGTAATGCAGATGACTTTCCAGATCCAGATTGTCCTGTAACAATTAAAATGCGCTTCATCGCTTGCTACCCCATAGCCGTTTTAAACTGCAGTATATTTAACCTGCATATTATCAATAAGACGTGTTGCGCCTAATTTAGCCGCAATAAACAACACCACGTCTTGATCAAATTCTTCAATTTTCTGTAATTCAGGTGTACGTGCTTCAACATAGTCCACAACAAAACCCGCCGCTGTCAATGTTGCTTTAATATTCGCTAACACATCTGCAAGCTGAGTTCCAGCATGTAATTCTGCCTCAGCCGTTTTCAAGCTTTGGTAAATCGTTGGTGCAATCGCACGATTTTCCGCACTTAAATAACCATTGCGTGAACTCAATGCCAAACCATCTTCAGCACGAGTAATCGGCACACCAATCACTTCTAGTGGAATATTTAAGTCACGTACAAACTGACGAATCACTGCAAGTTGCTGGTAATCTTTTTGCCCAAAGAATGCAAAATTCGGTTGAACAATATTAAAGAGTTTTGTCACAACAACAGCAACACCGTCAAAATGACCCGGACGCTGTTCGCCACACAAATCATTGGTAATGCCGCCCACGCTAATATTGGTTAAGCGCGGTTTGTTGCCATACATTTGTTCAACAGTCGGTGCAAACACGATGTCACAACCCACTTCAGCCAATAAGTGCTGATCTTGTTCCAAAGTACGTGGATAGTTGTCAAAGTCTTCATTTGGACCAAACTGAATTGGGTTAACGAAAATACTCACTACCACGACATCACACAGTTTACGTGCTTCACGAACTAAATTAAGGTGACCTTCATGCAAGTTCCCCATCGTTGGTACAAAACCAATGATTTTGCGCGCAGCACGTGCTGGATTTAGCGATGCACTTAAACCTTGAATCGTTGTTTCAGTTTTCATGTCTTACAGCTCAATTTGGAATGTATGTTCTTTGGCAGGGAAACTACCATCAAGTACGGCAGCATGATACGCCTTAAACGCATCCACAATTGCTGTTTCCCCTGCTTGCTCTTTCATAAAGTTGCGAACAAATTTCGCCACGTGACTAAACGTTAGTCCCAACATATCTTGTTGAACCAAGACTTGAGCATCCGTTTCTGCACCGGCACCGATCCCAATCACAGGTGTATTTGGGAATAATTCACTAATTTCTTTACCCACTTGGGCAGGAACACATTCCAAAAGTAAAATTGCTGCACCTGCATCAACCACAGCTTTACAATCTGCAATGAGTTGATCCGCGGTTTCGCGTGTACGTGCTTGCACTTTATAACCGCCAAACACATGAACCGATTGCGGAGTTAACCCTAAATGCACACACACTGGAATACCATTACGGGTCAATACTTCAACTGTTTCTGACAACCATGCACCACCTTCCAATTTGACCATCTGTGCGCCTGCTTGCATCACGGTCTTTGAATTCACCAAAGCGTCATTCAAAGTGGCATAGGTCATAAATGGCAAATCAGTCAAAATAAACGCATGTTTATTGCCACGACGCACTGCAGCAGTGTGATATACCATATCTTCAACAGTGACAGGCAAAGTTGAGTCATTCCCTTGAATGGTCATCCCCAATGAATCACCAATCAGAATACTATCGACTTCAGCAACTTCCATTGCTTTTGCCATGCTCGCATCATAGCAAGTCAGGCAGGAGAATTTGCGGCCTTCCGCTTTAAATTTTTTCAAGTCACTTAGACTAATCATTTCAATATTCCTCAGATGACGGCTTTCTCAAGTGGTCATACAAAAATTAAAGATGGGCCCAGTTTCCTGCATCCAATACAGTTAAATTTGGATTATTCAAAATAGGTAAATCTTTTAATGGTTGTCCTTTAATCTGTAGATTCTCATCTAAATCCAACAAAGGTTTCAACACAAAATCACGTTCTAAAACACCAACATGAGGCACCGTCAAACGTTCATTTTGAATGTGCTGTTCACCATAAATCAGTAAATCTAAATCCAGTGTACGCTCCCCCCAATGACGTAGGCGTACACGCCCCGACTCTTGTTCAAAGCGTTGCAATTCATCCAACAAGGCCAAAGGCGCTAGATCCGTTTCTAATGCAACCGCTGCATTTAAATAATTCGGCTGATCTTGTGGCCCCATTGGCGGGCTTTGATACAGTTTTGAGACTTTCACTGTTCCGAGTGTTGCAAGTTTATGCACCGCTTCACTGAGAATCTGCTGAGAATCACCTAAATTACTGCCTAAACCAATATATGTCAGCGTCATTGTGTTGGCCCAAAAATAACCTGAGTCAAATCTCGTTTCACACGTTTACGTTTTAAAATCGGATGATCTGCACCAATTTCACCACTGGCTGACGCTGCAACGATTGACACTGTCTCTAGACTATTGGCATGTGATTTAGGCTTACGTTGACGGCGACTTCTGCTTTCTGGTTCATTCACCAGCGGTTCAATTTCAACTTGCTGATGAGTAGAAGTTTTGGCTTCCACATCTTCATGCGCCGCTTTACGACGACTCTTGGCACGTTGACGATTGTATTGGCTAATTGCTCGTTCTTTTTCGTCAGTGCTCATCTGCTGATAAGCATCCCACCACTGCCCCATGCCTTGCGTGCTTGTATCGCCCGATTTTTCACGCAGCAGCAGAAAGTCAAAGCCTGCACGGAAACGTGCATGACCTGAAAGTGCTTCAATTTGCTGTGGTTTTGGACTTAGTAAACGGGTTTGCATTTCCCAAACTTCACGAATAAATGTTTCGGCAAAGCGTGGAATAATGGTTCGTGTAGCCTGACGTTTCAATACATCCAAGCCTGCTTGAGCACGTGCTTCAGCAGGAACAACACCTTTATTGAGATAGAACTTACAACGCTCTTGGAACGGAATCCACAATAACACGGCATAGAAAAATGCAGGGTTAATGGTTTTCCCAATCGAAATACGTTGATCGGTATTTTTTGCAGCCAACTCAATAAATGGGGTTACGACCGGTTTGATATCTGCAAATAACTGATACCAAATACCAAAATCGATCAGCATCGGTAAGACGCGATTGAGATGCCCCATAGTAAAGAGTTTTTGTGACTCGTCGTATAAACGATGTGGAGACACATCACGCAGCAATTGAGTAAGTTCTGGAGTAAAGACATCCAGAATTTTTTGATCAATATTAAAGTTTAATTTGGCTGCAAAACGTAAAGTCCGAAGCATCCGCACAGGATCTTCTTCAAAACGTAATTGTGGATCACCCAATAAACGCAACGTTTTATGCTTAATGTCATCTACTGCATGACAAAAATCTAGCACTTCACCTTTGCGTGGTTGGTAATACATTGCATTGATCGAGAAGTCACGACGTGCAAAGTCTTGCTCAATCGTACCCCAATTATTATCACGTAAAATCATGCCCGCAGCAGAAGTCACGGCTTTTTTAGGCGGCGCACGGAAGGTCGCAACTTCGATCAGTTCACGTCCTGAGTAGACATGCGCCAGCTCAAAACGACGACCAATAATTCGGCAACGTCGCCCGAAGACTTCTTTCACCTGAGCTGGTGTCGCATTAGTTACGGCATCAAAATCTTTAGGTGCATGACCCAACATTAGGTCGCGGACACTGCCACCCACGATATAAGCTTCATAGCCTGCCTTAGTTAAGGCATCAATCACATCTAAAATGGAAGAAGGTAATTGTGCGGTTGATAAACCACATTTGGACGCGCGCAAAGTTTGCAAAAGACGCTGTCTCCTACGTCTGAACGTAAAATTCTTAAGATGTCGCTAATGATATCTCTAACACAATCAAAGGGCAATTTGATTATCTCGATGCTCAAGCTGAGCTTAACCTAATTCTTTTTTTTACACTTCACTTAAAGTGCCAATTTTGCTTTATTTTTAGCAAACAGCGCAGGACCGATTCCCTTAACCTGTTGAATATCATCAATGCTTTTAAATAAGCCATTACTTTTACGATATTGCACAATGGCTTCTGCTTTTTTCTGACCAATCCCATGTAATGTTTGCAGTTCATCAACTGAGGCTGTATTTAAGCGTACTTGATCTGATCGGCTATTTTGCTGAGTGCTGGGTCGTGACAAATAATAGTTGGTATTGCTCGGTGCAGTTGTCGCTTTGGACTTCGAGGCCTCAGATTGCTTTTTTAATTGCTGATCTTGAGCTTGCTGCATGGCTTTCCATTCCGCGTAGCCCGAAGGGCTTTGAGCAAAAGTTAAATCTGCCATTAAACCCAAAACCAAGACAAGTAATTGTGTAGAGTATTTATTCTTTAGGATGTGGTACATATTCAGCCTGTTGTTTTAATTGTTGTTTTGCCTGTTCCCATAACTGATCCATTTCAGTCAGGGACAAGTCTTCTACATGTTTTTGTTGTAATGTGGCCTGTGCTTCAATATAAGCAAAGCGGCTTCTAAATTTATGAATGGTACTTAAAAGTGCCATCTCACTTGAGATGCCAATCTTACGTCCAACATTCACCAGAGAAAATAAGCAATCACCAAATTCATCAAATATTTCGTCGGATTTTTTGCCTGCCAAAGCCTCTTTTAATTCCCCCAGCTCTTCCTCAAGCTTGCCATAAGCCCCTTCAATATCTGGAAAATCAAAGCCAATTTTCGCCACATTTTTTTGAATTTCATCTGCTTGGCTTAATGCAGGTGCATGTTTAACTTCATCTAATCTTGATGCTGATTTCCCTGCTTTTTCTTGTTGTTTAATCTGTTTCCATAGTGTTGCCACATCATCCGCATTGAGTGCTGAGAACTGCTCTGCCTGAAACACATGGGGATGACGGCGAATTAATTTATCTGTAATGGCTTGCACCACATCTTGAAAATCAAATGCGCCTTGTTCGCTATACATCTGCGACTGAAAAACCACTTGCAGTAATAAATCCCCCAGTTCATCTCGTACATCATCACTCTGACCTGAACGAACCGCCGCTTCAACTTCATAGGCCTCTTCTATAGCATAACGAGTCAGACTTTCTGGGGTTTGCTTTTGATCCCATGGACATTTTTCACGTAATTCTTTCATCACTGCTAATAATTGTTCCATGTGAACTCCAGCTATTTACTCATCAGTACATTGTTTCGATTACAGAATTTGATATGCTCAAAATTCACTCAGGGAATGAGCAACTCAATTCAGGGAAGCATAACATGCAAAGTATTTTTATTAGCGGTGCAGGACAAGGGATTGGCGCAGCAATTGCACGACTGTTCATACAACAAGGCTATAAAGTTGGGCTCTACGACATTAACCAATCTCAAGTTACCTCCTTAGCTGCCGAACTCGGTAGCCATGCCAAAGCTGGACATTTAGATGTAACACAACCAGAGCAATGGCAAAGCGCTTTAGCTGAATTTGTTGCATGGGCAGGTCAGCTGAATATCTTAGTCAATAATGCCGGAATTCTGTATTCAGGTAGCTTTGAACATACGGAACTGTCTGCACACCACCGTACGATTGATATCAATGTCAAAGGGGTGATAAACGGTTGCTATGCGGCATTTCCCTATTTAAAACAAAGCAATTTTGCTCGTGTGATTAACCTCTCTTCAGCTTCAGCAATTTATGGACAAGCTGATTTAGCCAGCTATGCCACATCTAAATTTGCTGTCCGCGGGTTCACTGAAAGCTTGGATATTGAATGGCAAAAATACAATATTCGCGTTTTAGATGTGATGCCTTTATTTGTTCAAACCGCGATGGTGCAAGACATGGATGCCCAAAGCATTAAGAAAATGGGGGTCAATCTTCAACCGAGCGATGTCGCTCAGCAAATTTATGCCTTGGTACAAAAACGGGATTCGGTCTTAATGGCCACACATACACCTGTGGGGATGAAAGCTAAATTTTTATTTAATTTATCGAAGTTTAGCCCGCAATTTGTCAACCGCTTAAGTAATATTTGGATTGCACAAAAACCTAGATAGTAACGTGTTAATAATCATTTAATTTTGCAATCATTTTTGTACGCAAATTACACAAAGTTACACAATTGTCACATTTTAACAGGACAAAATTCCTTTTTTTGAATAATATTCACCCGCCCATTACTTTCGGGCGTTTATTTTCTAACAATAAAAGTGAATTATTTCATGAAAAAATTACTTGTTCTTGCAACTGTTACTTCTATTTCAATTTCTGCTTTTGCTACAACTCAATTCGCATCTTCAGAATTAAAAGCGATGGATTGTGCAACTCTTGCTGTTGAAAAAGCGAATGCTAAGCGCTCTTTAGAAGCTGCTGACAAAAACATTGCAAACATCCAAGCATCTGCTCAAGCGCCAGGCAAATCATTGAGCAAATTTGCTGGTTTAGCGGGTGGCGCTCTTGCTGCTTTCGGTGGTAACTCTGAAAAAGCTGCTCGTGCAGGCAACATTGCAAACAGCTTGGCTGGTGAGCAAGATACTTCTGATGCAGGCAACCTTGAACTTCAACAAG
The DNA here is from genome assembly GCF_003268405.1 of Acinetobacter sp. CFCC 11171. Classification (NCBI taxonomy): domain Bacteria; kingdom Pseudomonadati; phylum Pseudomonadota; class Gammaproteobacteria; order Moraxellales; family Moraxellaceae; genus Acinetobacter; species Acinetobacter sp. CFCC 11171. The sequence continues at coordinate 55,799 of NZ_LQXP01000011.1, forward strand.
CGAACAAATCTGCTGCTCAAGCAAACATCGACAACATTGGTATCTACCAAGGTTCTAAAAAATGCAAAATCTAATCTAAAGCCAGTTTAGATTGATTTAAAAAAGCCCTGTTCAGCCAGAACAGGGCTTTTTTCATGGTGATTTCTATTTCATACCGATTTATAAGACATTCAACTCAATTTTCGGCAAATGAAAGCCTCGGCAAGATTGTTCACTTTCCCATGCCACCGTCAACATCACATGCGGCAGTTGAATATTCTGATAAGCAAAAGTGCCAATTGCGGGATGACTACACATCCCACCATTCTGCTCAGGATGACACTGTGTATTCAGTTCATTCAGGTTCACTCGAATCCCTAAACCTGACGCTTTAAGTACCGCCTCTTTGGTGGTCCAAACTTTAAACCAATAATCAGGATTATGCTCACAGCTCTCCCAATGAAGCAATTCTTCGGGATGAAAACTGTGTTGAGCCATCGCATCAAAACGAACTTTTCGATTTAAATCCTCAATATCAACACCAATATTGACGATTTTTTCACTGCTGGCCAAAACATAATGCTGCTGGCTATGACTATGATTAAAATGAAAGTGTGGAAAATCAGGAAGAAAAGGCTTACCAAATGCAGACTTTGAAAAATCTGAATTTTCAACTGACCTATTTAGCCGCTGCCCAAGTAATTGATTGCGATATTGGTAAATGGCTTGTTTACGCACGGCAATTACCTCTTGACGACTCAAGCCATGCGGCTCCACGAAGAAGTCAGTAATTGCACTATATTCAAGCTGAATTTTCGCCATAAGTTATTGATCCAATATCTTTTACACTACGTCCATGACGCTATATTTTATGCGACTCTCCGACACAAAATACACCACAATACAGATGAGCGCATCGGTCCTTTGACTCGTCGAGATTTTAAAACTCAGTTTAAAAATATTTTAACCCACTTAAGAAATACTTAATATTATAAATATATTCAAATACTTAATTATAATAAATATTTTAAATACATCTTTAATTTGATAAAATACTCTAGATTCTTATAACTTTAATTTAAAACTCGGGGTAAATCAGATGCTAAGAAAAATCACGTTAATCAGTTCACTTTGTGTCCTACCATGTTTCGCCCAAGCAGGATTATTGGATGCAGCCGTTGCAGTAATGGGTGCCAAAAATGGCGCGATTATGGACCAAGCTGAAGCGCGTATGAATCAAAGCCGTCAAGAAGCTGCCAATGCTGTAGCTCAAGCAGACCGTGGCTATGCCTCAAATTTCAATCAAGCTAACCAAACCAACAATAGTGTTTATAGCACCAGTTATTTAAAAACCTTAGATTGCACTGATCTGAGCGTTGAACGTAAAACTTTCGAACGTACATTGGAAGCATCGCAACTGGCATTAAGCCAAGCGTCTGCACAGCAAAATAATCAAGTTTCAAAATGGGCTGGTCTTGCTGGCAACGCGCTATCCGCATTTTCAGGTCAATCTGAAACAGCGGCGCGTATGGGACAATTTGCGACAGCTTTTTCGGGCAATAAAAATACACAACAGGATAGCAGTAGCGCACAGCAAGCCATGGAAATTGCTCAAGCTAATCTGGATAATATTGATATTTACCGCCAAGCTAAAAAGTGTAAAAACTAATTTCTACATCTTTTTAGATAAATAAAGTGAAATAAAAAAGCCTGCATATCTGCAGGCTTTTTTTGTTCATCTAAACTTAGCGTTTGAATTTCTTTTCCGCCTTTTTGAACTTCTGAACATAACGACGTTTACGTGCCGCCGTACGCTCATCGATTTGCGACTTACGACCTTCAAATGGGTTATCAGAGGTTTTAAATTCAATTTTGACTGGCGTACCTTCAAGTTTATAAACTTTACGGAACACGTTTTCTAGGTAACGACGATAGTCATTTGGCGTTTTATCAACTTTGTTACCATGAATTACAATCGTCGGTGGATTTTGTCCGCCCATATGCGCATAACGCATTTTGATACGACGACCTTGAACCATTGGTGGTTGGTGCGCATCAGTTGCATCATTCAAGATCTGAGTGATTTTCGCAGGTGATACTTTCAAATGCGAAGAATCATAAGCACGGTGGATCGATGGATAAAGATCACCAACACCTGTACCGTGAAGTGCAGAAATTAAGTGAATTTTTGCCCATGGAATAAAGTCAAAACGACGTTCAACATCTAATTTACATTGTTTACGGTCGTAGTCAGACATGTTGTCCCATTTGTTGATGGCAATCACCATCGCACGGCCTGCTTCAAGCGCATAACCAATTAAATGCAAGTCTTGCTCAACGATCCCTTCACGTGCATCGACAACAATAACCACAACATGCGCATCTTTCATCGCTTGTAAAGTTTTCACAATCGAGAATTTCTCGATCATTTCGTCCACTTTACCTTTACGACGTACACCCGCAGTATCGATTAATGTGTATTTACGGCCATCACGTTCAAATGGGATATAAATCGAGTCACGTGTAGTACCTGGTTGGTCAAATGCAACCACACGGTCTTCACCCAACAAACGGTTCACTAGAGTCGATTTACCCACGTTTGGACGACCAATAATCGCTAAACGTAAGCCTGTGTCTTTATCGTGTTGTTCTTCACTTTCATCTTCAGGTACATCAGCCAACACTTCTTCAAGCATTTGCTGAACACCACGACCATGGCTGGCAGCCACTTGAAGTGGTTCACCCATACCCAATTTAAAGAATTCAACTAAAGCTGCTTCGGCATGTACACCATCAACTTTGTTGGCAACAAGATAAACTTTTTTACCCAGCGTACGTAAGTCACGTGCAATTTGCTCATCAGATGCCAATAAGCCTGCGCGAGCATCAACAACGAAGACAATAATATCTGCTTCATTGATGGCAGTTTTTGACTGTTCTGCCATGTACGAGTCGATACCGCCTTCAGTTTCGCCAATACCCCCAGTATCAACGACGATGAAGGATTTATTTTGATAAGTCGCGTCACCATACTTACGGTCACGAGTCAGACCGGCAAAGTCAGCAACGAGAGCATCACGGCTCTTGGTTATCTGGTTAAACAACGTTGATTTTCCGACGTTCGGACGACCAATGAGCGCAATTACGGGTTTCATAGATTAACCTTTATTCCAGATCAGCCAGTTTGGTCTGGTCTGAACATCAGAAAGCTTAGGAAGAATGGAAATAGGATAAATGCCTAAAATAAATAAAAACACGGGGCATTGATGATTCAATCCCCCGCGTTAAAAATACGGTTTGGCTTATTTTAACATAAGCCGCAGAAAAATTAACGGTTCTGCCAAATGCTTAATGCACCCTTACGTGTCGACACATATAATTGGTTGTCAATCACACGTAGTGAACGTACTTCACCACTGGTTTTAGAACGACCAACCAATTCACCTGTCGCTGGGTTGATTAAGTGAAGTACACCATCCAGATCACCAACCACAAGGTCTTGACCTAACATCACTGGGTTACTCAAATTACGATTAAGCAATTGGTCATTTTCCCACAATGTTTGACCAGTGGTAATTTCGTAAGCCACAATTTTACCATCAGTTTGTGTCACAAAGACACCATTGCCTGCAACTTCAGGACGCTGAATACTGCTCGCATCATTACTCCAGATCACTTGTTGTGATGCAAGATCAAGTGCTGTCACTTGGCCTTGGTAACTGGTGGTAATTAAAAATTGACCTGCTACAGTCGGTTCACCGTCAATATCAATGAGACGTTGTACATCTGAACGACCGTCTGACACTGCAACACGACGCTGCATTTTCGGAATACCGCTCAATGCATCAATCACATAGATATAGGCATTTGAAGAAGCGATGAGAACATGACGCGCATCGAGTGATACCGGTGCTGCCATACCACGTAAACTAAACTGCACATTTGGCAAGTTATAGGTCCAAGTTTGTTGGCCCGTTGCCACATCGTTTGCGTATACCGTACCATCATTGGTAACTGAAATAACGCGACCTGCTTGAATCAATGACGGTGAAAGTAACGCGCCGGTTAATTGCGCAGTCCACTTTTGTTCACCTGTTGCCTGATCTAATGCAAATAATTGACCTTTTGCATTACCAACAACCACAATTCCGTCAGCTGCTTCTACACCTGCAGTCAAACCTTGTTTAGAGATTTTCTTCTGCCATAAACGCTCTTTGCCTTTGTAGGCTTGAACTTCACCATTAGGATTTACGCTAAAAACAACGCCATTATCTGCATCCATACGTAAACGCAGTGGATCTGCTTCTTCAGTTGAAGCCACACTGTTTGAAAATACAGGTGCTAAAGTTTTTGCCTGTTCCAGTTTTGGTAAAGGATTTGGTTTTACTTTTTCTACTTTTCCTTTATTTGCACAACCAGCCAAAGCAAGTGTTAAAACTGTCAGCGCACAGGTAATTTTGTATTTTCTATTCATTCAGTTGCTTCCACTTGTGTATCTATAATCGGACGTTCAATTTCAGGATCATCAACTAAAACGCCTACACTTTCGAGTTTAATTTGTAAAATTTGACGTTCTTCTTGTCGCTCAACCAAAGCATCCCATGCACTTTGATAAACTTTCTTTGCATTTTCGATATCATTTTTCGCAACATAGACGTCGCCACGGGCTTCATCTGCAGTCGCTTGAAAAGCAGGTTCTTTAACTGCATCTAAGGTTTTTAATGCTTCATCAAATTTCTTTTGTGCCAATTGTGCATACGCCAAACGTAATTTCACCAATTGAATTAAGCCTGCATCATCAACTTTTGAATTTTCAACTTTTTTCAAAGCTTTCTCAGCATTGGCATAATCCGCTTTATCATACGCCAATTTTGCCATAAGCAACTGAGTTTGGATGGCTTGTGGCGAATCTGGCGCTTCTTTTACAATTTTATCTGCAGTCGCAGAAAGTTGTGTAAAAGCGTCACCCGTCGCCGACTGAGCATCATCCATTAACTGCTGGACTTTGGCTGTTTGCATTTGCGATTCAGCCAAAGTTTTCTTCTGCCAGTATTCCCATCCGAAAAAGGCAATCAACGCAATTAAAATGCCGCTAACAATGGCAGAGCCATATTTTTTAGCAAACGATTTTAAATTATCAAGTTGTTCTTCTTCACTCAATGCGCTCATGAAATTACCTTTTTCCTTATGTTATAGGGATTATTTTGAAGAAATTTTTTCGATAATGAAGGCAACAAAGTCTGCCACATTCACTTCGTGTTGTTCTGCAATGGCTAGCTCTTTTACCAGCACTTGCCCTGCTGCTTGCTCACGTTCACCGTAAATCACAGCAAATAAAGCACCCGATTGGTCTGCTTTTTTCATTTGCGATTTCATTGAACCTTGTGAACCAACTTTTAAGCGAATGTTGCTACCCGCTGCTTCAAGTTGATCACGAATTTGTTCAGCAAGTACCAATGCCTTACCTTGAGTTGCAGGATCTGAAACCAAGAATAGCTCACAGTCACGCACTGGGGTATTGTCTTCCACTTGTTCAAGTAGAAGAAGCAAACGCTCCATACCCATTGCAAAACCAACAGCAGGCACCGACTGGTCTGCTTTACCTTTTAGCTGACCCACTAAACCATCATAACGACCACCAGCACATACCGTTCCTTGAGAACCTAAGTGTGTAGTTGTCCATTCAAAGACCGTTTTGTTGTAATAGTCGAGACCACGAACCAATTTTTGATTGATCACAAAACCAATACCAGCATCAGTCAAATACTGCTGTAATTGAGCAAAGTGAGCCAACGTTTCTTCACCCATAAAGTCGTGAAGTTTTGGCGCATTTTCCAAAATGCTTTGTGTTTTTGCATCTTTAGAATCCAAAATACGCAGTGGATTCGTGGTTAGACGACGCTGTGAATCTTCATCTAAATCATTTTTATGTGACTCTAAGAATTCAACCAATGCTGCACGATAAGCTGCACGTTCATCAGACTCACCTAAAGTATTGAGTTCTAATTGAACTTTATCTGCAACGCCCATGCGTTTCCACAAACGTGCAGTCATTAAAATCAATTCTGCATCTTGATCTGGTGTTGCAACACCAAAAGTTTCTACGCCAAATTGATGGAACTGACGGTAGCGACCTTTTTGTGGTTTTTCATAGCGGAACATTGGGCCGACATACCATACACGCGGTGTAGCACCACGAAGTAAGTTATGTTCAAGCATTGCACGCACACACCCTGCTGTTCCTTCAGGACGCAAAGTCAAAGACTCAGGCGGATTACCTTTGTCTAAGAATGTGTACATTTCTTTTTCAACGATATCCGTTGCATCACCAATAGAACGTTTGAACAGATGAGTCTGCTCCACAATCGGCAAGCGAATTTGCTGATAACCATAAGCATCCATCAGGCTTGATAGATGCTGTTCTAGACGTCTCCATGCAGGACTTTGCGTAGGGAGAATGTCATTAAAACCTTTGATTGCGACGATTGAACTCATGATCTACTCAGAAAAACTTGTGCGAATAATCTCTTTAGCTTTAGCGTCTTCAAGATCGCTAACACGTTGACGAACCATCGCTTCGATTTCGTCAACCAACTGATTTGTGTCAATTAAATGGCTCTTTTCGCCATTACGATACACCAGTGAACGCGGACTTGCACCTACTACACCAATATCGGCTTCTTTGGCTTCACCCGGACCATTTACTTTACAACCAATCACCGATACATCCATTGGGGTACGAATATCTTCTAAACGCTCTTCCAATGTTTGCATGACTTTGATGACATTGAACTCTTGGCGTGAACAACTTGGGCATGCAATAAAGTTAATGCCGTTCGAACGTAAGCCCAATGATTTTAAAATATCAAAGCCAATTTTGATTTCTTCTTCAGGCTCTGCTGCCAATGAAATACGCATGGTGTCACCAATACCTTCCATTAACAAACCACCTAAAGCGATAGCAGATTTGACTGAACCCGTGCGGTAGACACCTGCTTCAGTCACACCCAAGTGTAATGGGTTATCAATTTGTTTAGATAACAAACGGTACGCATCCATCGTCAGAAAGACATTCGATGCTTTGACTGACACTTTAAATTCATGGAAATTTAAACGGTCTAAAATATCAATATGGCGCATTGCAGATTCAAGCAAAGCCTGACCTGTAGGCTCACCATATTTCTTTTGAATATCTTTTTCCAGTGAACCGGCATTGACACCAATACGCATAGAGATGTCATTATGTTGTGCAGCAGCTACCACTTCACGAATTTTAGCTTCTGAGCCAATATTACCCGGGTTAATACGCAAACAATCTGCACCAAGGTCTGCAACACGTAAAGCAATTTTATAATCAAAGTGAATATCGGCAACCAATGGCACTTGCACACGTTTACGAATTTCACCAAAAGCTTCAGCAGCTTCCATACTCGGTACAGAAACACGCATGATGTCCGCACCGACGTCTACACAGCGCTGAATTTGTGCCACGGTCGCTTCGACATCACAGGTTTCAGTATTGGTCATACTTTGGATGCTGATCGGCGCATCACCACCGACATACACCGAACCTACTTTAATTTTACGCGTTGGACGGCGCTTAATTGGATTTTCAATCATTGTTCAGTCTGCTCTGTTGTCCCTTAACGTGATAAACGGAAATCTGCTTTGCCGTTTACGGTATATGGTGACAATGAAATATTTTCATTATTTAAGCTTAATGACACTACTGTTGCATCATCCAAACGAATTTGGAATGGTGTTTCACCGTTTAAGTTGAGCGTCGATGCTTGACGACCTGTCGCCAACACCTTACCCGTCGAATCAACAATATGTACTGAAGTTGGGCTACTGAAGGTCAATGTCAATTGATCACCGCTGACCGCTGCATTTCCGCCATTCATGTCGAGGACTTGAACTTCTGAAGCGACATCACTGGTCACAGCGTCTTCATTATCGCTGCCCGAGGTCATACCCTGAATCGCTGCCACGATCGCACCAATGACTACCAACACAGCCAATGCAATCAGACCACGTTTGATCCATTTACGATTACGGTCACGGTTAGAACCGGGTAATTTACCCATAATTTTAATCGGTGAATTGTTTAACGCGTGATTTGGCAACAATCCCGTATCGTTAGCATAAATATCATCAAAACGTTGAATGATATTGGTTGCATCAACTTTTAAATATTTGGCATAAGTGCGGTAGTAACCTTTAATAAAGGTCGCTTCAGGCAATGACTTATAATCATCTTGCTCAAGTGCAGTCAGTGTTTTTAATGGAATATTGAGTTCTGATGCGACAGCTTCAAGTTCCAGTTTTTGCGTAATACGTACTTGACGTAAATACTCACCTGGGCGTTGTACATTTCCTAATGCATTTGGAGCTACGCTCGAACCATTCGATTGCGGTGAATTAGGATTTACTTCCATACGGCCTCAGTACTGTACTGTAATTGCAAATAGCGTTGGTATTCAGGACTTTCTGGGAACAAAGCACGTAACTGGTTGACCAGTACTTGCATACCCAAATTGTCGCCATTGGCACGCGCTGTTCGAATGCCAATCCAGAGTGCACGCGCACCCTGATTTTTTTGTCCTACTGCACGTACAAATTGTTCATACATTTGTGTGGCAGCAGGGAACTGCTGATTCAAATAAAAGATTTCAGACAACTCTAACATTGAAACATAGGAATCACGATTAGCCTGCAAAGCTTGTTTGAATGATTTTTCAGCATTCGCCACATCACCCACTTTCAGGTAAATACGACCTAAATTTTCCAATGCTTTGAAACGTTGATCATAACCTAAAGTTGAACCTGCGATGCTGAACTGTTCAATCGCATCATTATAGCGCTCAACTTGATATAAATACGTACCGTAGTTGTTACGTGCTTGAGAATTTTTTGAGTCTGCTGAAATTGCACGCTTAAAATAACTATCTGCTTTTTCTAAGTTGGCTGGACTGCCTTCTCGTTGTAGTAAGACACCCATCATCATATTGGCTTGGGAATCGCGAGAATCCACCTCTAAAGCCTGATCTAATGCACGTTTAGCAGAGTCCAAATCCCCTGCTTTCAGGTGTTCAACAGCCAATTGCGTTCTGATTTTTACGGCTTTCTCTGGGTCTTTTTTCCCAATCTCAGGCGTTTGACATGCTGTTAATGCCAAAACCGATGCACATAAAGCTGAAACGAAAGTGAACTTATACGTTAACTTTTTCAATTGGCTGCCTCTTTATTATCCTTGTGAGCGCAGTATCTCATTTTGCTGCGCAACTTTCTTTTTCCATTGCTCCGCACGACGAGTACGGTCAGCAACTTGCCCCACGAGTTGTCCACACGCAGCGTCGATATCATCACCACGTGTCTGACGAATCGTACACACAAAACCGGCATCAGACAAAGTTTTTTGGAAAGAAATAATACGGTTACGGCTTGAACGACCGTATGGCGCATGCGGGAACGGGTTAAACGGAATTAAATTAATTTTGCTTGGTAAGTTTTTCAACAGCTTTAACATTTGCTGTGCATGTTCAGGATGGTCATTTACACCATCTAACATCACGTATTCGATGGTCACGTGTTTACGCGAACTTTCATTACCATCTTTTGCGATATAACGCTGACACGCTGCAATCAACTGTTCCAACGGATATTTTTTATTGATCGGAACTAGTTCGTTACGTAGTTCATCATTTGGCGCATGGAGTGAAATTGCCAAGGCTACATCAATGTCTTGTGCCAATTGGTCAATTTTAGGCACTACACCTGAGGTTGATAAAGTCACACGACGCTTCGACATACCATACGCAAAGTCATCCAACATGATACGCATTGAATTCAATACGGCGTCATAGTTCAACAGCGGCTCACCCATGCCCATCATCACTACGTTGGTCACTGAACGTTCACGATCCGCAACTGTCACATCTTCCATATAAGAGAAGTTCGCCACCCAAAGCTGTCCAATAATTTCAGCTTGACTCAAGTCACGTTGGAAGCCTTGTTTACCAGTTGAACAGAATGAACAGTCCAGAGCACAGCCCACTTGTGATGAAATACACAAGGTCTTACGTGCGCCGGTTTTATCTTCTGCAGGAATGAGCACAGTTTCAACCAATGAACCTGCACCTTCACCTACACGGAACACCCATTTACGAGTACCGTCTTTTGAGTAATTTTTATGCACCACTTCAGGCGCTTTAATTTCACAAATCTTTTCTAGTTTTTCACGCAATTTTCCAGAAATATTGGTCATTTCAGCAAAATCAGTCACGAAGAACTGATGAATCCATTTCATCACCTGCCCAGCACGGAACTTTTTCTCCCCCATATCTTCGAAGATTTTTCCATTTGCGGACGTGACATGCCCAGTAAATTCACTTTCTCCACAGTGTTTTGCTGCGTCGGAGCGGATGGAGATTGTTGCTGTGCATCAGAAACAGCTGATGTAGCGACTACTTCAGTACTCATGTGTATTTACCTAAACCATGTCTAAAGATCAAAGGAGATGCTCAGTATTTGAGCAAAGAATTATTCAGAGAATAAAAAACCAGACAAGCAGTATACCACTTATCTGGTTTGAATACTTCGAATTAACGAGTACGTGGAGCGATCTCAGTTTGAGCGAAGAAGTAGTTAACTTCACGATCAGCAGATGCTACAGAGTCAGAACCGTGAGCAGCATTTTCGTCGATGCTTACAGCGAAGTCTGCACGGATAGTACCAGGAGCAGCTTCTTTAGGGTTAGTTGCGCCAAGGATTTCACGGTGAGCAAGAACTGCGTTTTCGCCCTCAAGAACTGAAACTACAACTGGACCAGAAGTCATGAATGCAACTAGGTCACCAAAGAAACCACGTTCTTTGTGCTCAGCGTAGAAGCCTTCAGCTTCAGCTTGAGTCAAGTGTTTCATTTTAGTTGCAACGATTTGAAGACCAGCTTTTTCGAAACGAGCAAAGATGTCGCCGATGTGGTTTTTAGCAACTGCGTCTGGTTTAACGATAGATAAAGTACGTTCAATAGCCATGAGAGGCTCCTTAAGTCAATTTGACGTGAAAAATTTGCCGCATTATACCGAATAATGCGCTATTTTCTGCTTTTGCTATACAAAAAAATTGCTTTTTTCGATGTAGGGATTAACTTGCCTCATCAATCCAGGCCATCTGAATTCCCTCAAGCAGACCTTCAGTCGACTTTTCAGGGTCATCAGTGAAATTTGGCAATGCACATACCCATGCATGTAGGTCAGTAAAGCGAATCCATTGCGGATCAACATCAGGGTGAGCTTCATACAGCTCAATTGCGATATCAATGGTATCTGTCCAGCGTAAACCCATGGGTCTTCCTAACATCGTCTATAGAATGATGGCTTACTTTAACAAATTTCAGCAATTGGACGTGATAAACCCTTTTAATTTTTTTATTACCAGATTTTGCAATTAAGATCTCCACATCAAACTATAAAACCAAACCAAAAAGAGGTGCACAGAGAATAATTGCGGTACCCACTGCAGCGCCTATTGCAGCACCGACGGCAACATCACTCGGGTAATGCAATCCTAAGATCATGCGGGATAATGCCACCAATAAGCTAAAGGGCAACATTAAGACCAACAACATGGGTTGAATATAGCCCAGCACTGTTGTTGCCATGACCGCATGTAGAGTATGCCCCGATGGAAAACTAAAATGATCTAGAGGGCGTTCACCTAAGCGAATCACTTGATGCACTTGGTACGGTCTTGGGCGCACAGTTTTCTTTTTGAGGAGTTTATAGATCGAGGTGCCGACGAAACCACCCAGTAATACATAGACGATTTGTACACTGTAAGACATGCCCTGCACGATCCAGACCGTCGCCAACATGACATACCAAAACACACCATCACCAAGTCGACTCACCATTTTAAATATGTCAGCAACAACTTGTTGATGCGAAAAATGATTGAGATAAATACAGCCTTTTAAATCGAGATGCAGCATTCTTGTTTTTGCATTTTTAAAATTCATCGCTAATCTCCTATCTACAGTCAAAGCCTGACTGTGTTGGGGTTGAGCTAGATTTGTGTTGTTATTTTTACAAGTTGAGATCTGTGTTTAACTCAGCTTAGGTTCTCTTTTTGACAGTGCAATGATGCTTTGATGACAGTTCAATGAATATTGATTATGAGGATGCTCAACTTCTCTATACAACCAATAGCGCTAGCTCCATTGGCTCATCATGGCTTGGTCCACCACGCGATATAGCGCTTGCTCAAATTGCTGTACGGGATATTGCCATCCGATTTTAGCAGCGTCTTTTGCCGCCTCGATGCCCATGGTTTTTAATTTAGCGCGTTGCGGCAATTGCTGCATGAGACGAATAAATTCATCGGTTCGAGATAAGTGACATAACCATCCCGTTTGCTGATTTCTCACGTGCAATTGGGCACATGCGGCATTATATGCAATCACAGGCAATCCGCTGGCCATTGCCTCCAAAACCACATTACCAAAGGTCTCAACCTGACTTGCGAAAACAAAAACATCCGCACTGGCATAGGCTTCCGATAAAGCCTGACCACTTAAACTTCCCATAAAAATAACATCTAGGGATTTTGCCAGTTGCATTAATCGTTCAAGATCTGGCCCATCCCCCACAATGACCAATTTCGTTCGTGCATCCATGGCCAACATCGAACGATAGGCTGAAATTAAAACATCCACCTCTTTTTCAGGAGATAGCCGACCGACATAGAGCATCACGCGGGTATGTTCATCTGCTTGCCACTGTTGTCTCAGTTCTGCTCGATAATGTGAGGGAGAAAATTGACTATGGTCCACACCTCGCCCCACCACCACCAATGGACAACTAAAACCTAATCGATGCAAGGCATCCGCAGTATCTTGGCTCGGGACACAGGTGAGTTGAGTATTGTTATGAAACCATCGTAAATAATGTTGTACAGGCTTCATTAAAAACGCTAAATCAAAGAAGCGACTAAAATCATGAAAGGCCGAATGAAAACCACTGGACACAGGAATCTGTAAAGAACGCGCCAGTTGAAGCATAGCAAATCCCAAAGGTCCTTCAGTGACTATATGCACAATGTCGACTTGGGCTTTTTTTAAAGCTTTACTGAGTTTGATCAATTGCGGCCAGCCAAATTGTAAACCTGAATATTTAGGAATCGACTGCGCTCGAACCAAACACTCTTGATCAGGTCTGAAATCATGACAACTTTCGGACTGTTCAGGACGTATTAAAAAAATTGAGTTGCCTTGTTGCTGCAAGCCTTTACACAACTGCAATAAAGAATGTGCAACACCATTAATTTCTGGCGCCCACGTATCTGTAACAATGGCGATTTTTAGAGGGGGCCGGATTAGTGTTTGAATTGAATAGTTATGTTGAAATTTAGGATTGAGGTTCTGATTTTTGAAAGAAAATTTGAATAATTTATTCGATCGTTGTTCAAACTGCGTTGGATAATTGAGCAGATTCATTAAACACTCTTATATCGTTATATTTTATTCAATCTTAGAACACACATGTGAATATTTTATGACCACAATAAATTAATGAAAACCCGCTTATTAACATACTTATAAATAAAAAGTCCAAGAGTCACATATGAAATCTTGGACTAAAATAATGAATACTGCATATCCATTCTCTTTAAAAAATTATATCAACAGAAACTCTATCTTTATACACACCTGCAGGCACACCATTATAGGGATTATCTTGCAGTTGAACGGCAATTACATATTTCTGTCTTTCAGATGGTGCTTGTCTTAATTGAACCCCCCATAAATTTTGCCCAGCACCTTGCAAATTTAATTGGGTCCGCAACTTATAAGGCCCATTGGAAACATAGCTTGTTCCACTTGCATTGGTAAGGTTTTCGCTGTTAAAAACAATCGAATAACCTTGATCACAACGCACATTAAATGAAGTTGCAGCTTGACTATGCCTATAACTACTTAATCGCATATTTGAGTTTGAAAAACCATCAATTGCACATTGTTGTGTTGCTTGTGCTGATGTTGCCATCCACGCACTCAACACCAATATTATATATTTTTTCATAATTCACCTATTTACATAAAACATCCAAAATCTCGTGTTCCGGGTCTAGGAATTGCTTTTGCGAAATAACCACATCTGCTTGGCAAGTTTGACCTCCTTGTAAATTTACAAAAAATTTATACGCTGCTGCTTGAGTTACATAAACATAAACCATTCCTTTACTGTCTACAAAATATGGTTCTGCAGTTTTATCGTTGACGACGACTTGAGCACCACGAATCAAATGTTGCCTTTGTGCATCAATTAAACGAACTGCTATTCGCTTAGTTTGATAAATTGGGAAATTAACTTTATACCCTCGCTGATCTAAACCAACTATTTTCTTCGAAGCATAATCAAAAGTTTCATCCATATTTAATTGGTTCTGATCAAAAGATAAGTCATATTGAATATATGGAATAATATTATGTACAAACATATATCCTTTCTGATTGGTCTTCCCAATCAAAGATGAAGAACGGTAAATATCTAAATCTGCATGATCACTTACATTTAACAAAGCAAATGAATTATTAACATATTTAGTTAAAGCAACCTGATTACCCAACCAAACCAATGCGCCATTAAAATTCACTTGACTTAATCGTCCATCACTATATTCATCATGCGAGAGCCTCAAATCACCAACATTTGTTTTCCACAGTCCGTATCCATTTAAATTAACCTCATTATCCATATGGTTAACACCCACGGTATAATCAAACCCTTCTTGACCAATTGTGGTTCGAGAATAGTTCAAACGGGTACTTTCATTTTGTGTATAATGATCCAAAGTTAGCCGACGTCGATCACCCCAATCATAGTTAAAGACAATATTAAATCCTGAATCGCTATCCCCACCAAAATCTTTAAAATATCCAAAAGCGACATCTAACTTCGGTGTCAATCTCTTACCTAAACTCAGATTAAGCACTTTACGATCATCAAGACTCACTTCATCATTGTTATAATAAGTCTGATCAATATAATTTAATCCTACACTATCCAAATAATTAAGATTTGTAAGAGTCAAATAAAATAGATTGGTCATTTTTTTATACGTTAGAGTATCCTCAAGATCTAAATACCTATATTCTTTTGAATATATTTGACTTTGCATACCCACAGACCACCAAGCAAAGTCACGACTTATTCCTAAAGAAGCTGCATAACCATTATTATCATCTGCGTTACTTCCTGATAATATCGTATCTAATAAAACATAATTCTTAATGGCTTGAGTCCACAATAAACTCACATTTTGGACTTTATCGCTATATAGCATATCCGTACCAAGCGTCGAGTAATCATTAATTCCTCTACGATATAAAAGCTTAGTAAAAAAATCTCGATAATCACTTTCCACTTCATCATATCCGTACCGAAGTTTACCTATAGAAATATTAAATTCATCCAACTTTGGCTTTAACAAACGGTTATTAATATATATAGGAAAATTTCGAACAGTCCGATTACCCAGAATATCTTCTACAACAATTTGTGCATTTCCTGATTTATTTAATAAACCACTGGTTGGTAGTGAATAATTTCCAGGTCCAACATTTTCTCGATACAGATTGACTCCATTCAAATATAAATCAACCGTTGAAGGTACTGCAGCACTCCCCTGTAATGTTGGACTATTCCAGTACACAAAGTCTGGGCGTGCGATATAATTGGTTCCAAAACTAAGCCCACCAAAGCGAAATGAATTATTTAAACTGTTTAAAGGTGTCGTGTTATCTCCTAATGTCAAACGCCAAAATTTATCAGGGAATTCTAATTCAAATACACTTTCAACCCTGAGAAATTTACTCTCAGTATCAAGAGGATTATTTCTATAAATAAATGAATTTTTAAATAACCAATAATCTTTAAAAATACCAAGCTCTGCTAAGGTATTAAACTCTTCTTCAACCTCATCACGTGAGTACAACAAGCTATAATTTAAAAATCCACCAAAGCTTGCTTTACTCGGAGTGTTGTACACAAGATTATTGCTCGAATTGGCGAAGTACTCAGCGGGAATGGTAATATTTAAGCTCTGGAGTGATGGATCTTCAGTGAAGGTAATGGAAGGGCTTGCCAAACTACAAAAATCTTTTTTAACACTGTCCTTTTCTAACTTTTCAACCACAATTCCAATATTTGATAATGCTGTACATTCAATAAATTTTTTTCCTAAACGATCAAAAGCAACACTTTCCACTCCATAGTCCACACCATTGACCCAAATATTGACAATGGCTGTGTTGAGCTGCTGGTCTGACGTTGGTGTAAGCACTTCAGCACTTAAGCTCACTTGGCTTACAGTAACAACCATAAATAAAAAAAAATTTCTTTTTATCATAGCATCACCCTTTGATCATAAATTCTAAGTATTTCTCATCATCTTCTGTTTTAATTTTAATTTTAATTTCACCATTAGTTTTAAAACCTTCTAATGGTATTTCAATAGTATTACCACCAAGCACATATTGGCTTAGTGCCATTTTGGTCATCGTTATACCTTTAGCATCTATAACCTGTAACTCAGTCAACTTAACATGAGAGCTCCCCTTATTTTCAACATAGATTATTTGTGATACATCTGCCTTTTTCAAATTAACTGAAAGTTTAGGGTCTGCTTGAGGTCCCACAAATAAAGGCAATGAAAAGTTAAATAAAAAGTTAATCGCTGTGTTTTCAGCAACTGGCGTTACTTCTTTAAAGATGACTCGCCACGTACCTTCAGTTGCCAATACTGGTGGCTGAGTAAATCCAACACGCACCAACTGCTTTGACTCAGGCTTAAGTTCAAAAATTTTAGGGTTAAATAAGATCGATTCATCTTCGATCAATATATCTTCACCTTTATTATCTTGAGACCACTTAAAAGCTAAAACCTCAAAAAGTTTTGATGTCGATAAACCCGTGCTTTCCACAACTACAGTTGTACTTTTTTGTCTTGTAGGGTCTTTAAGATACATTTGAATGGGACTAAATTGAATTCCAGCATGTGCAGTCAACGTCCAAACCACCCCCAAAAGAATAAAAATCAATGATCGAAACATATATCCACCTCTTATTCTTTTATGAAGAAAGAAGTTGGAGATGTGTTAAAAACACCTCCAACTATGAGTATGAAGTTATCTAGGTGTTAGAATTTGACTTCGACATTATATGTACCTTTGTAGGTACCAGCATAAGTCGACATTGCATCTAAACCTGCTGATGAAGCCTGAACAGTATATTCATGCTCTGTACCATCCCAATTAATTACTGTAGGACTGCTATAAAGACCACCAGCACCGGTTGTCGTTACAGCTACAGGAACAGTGCGACTTCCATTAGCTAAAGTCGTTGGCGCTGTAATTGCCAAGAAATAATTTGCATTGGTGCGAACTTGGAACTTTGTTGAGTCTGTATAACTGTTGGTTTTATCCAAAGTTAGTAGTGATTCATCAATATCAAGATCGCAGTGTTTTTCTACTACCAAATCAATATCAATCTTACCCTTACAATCACCTGAAGAACCACAACCATGGTTTCCAGAATGGTGCCCACCGCCTGGGTGCCCACCACCGCCTGGGTGCCCACCGCCTGGTTTACCACCAGCATATGCTGCTGTCCCTAAACTTAAAACTAATGCTGACATCGTTACTTTGATTAATTTATTCATAGCAATTACTCCATTCTCTTTAGAGATTTATTAGTATGCGCATCCAAGGTATTTATTAATAAAATCCAATTAATTTCACTTCCCCTAGGTGCTGACTCATTCTTAATCATGTTGAGAAAAAAAGAACCTAATATGGAAATTTCACACGAATATCCATGTAATATTATTTTTTACAAATATTTAAATTATGTGTTTGTTATATATTAAATATTTTCAATTTTTATGTTTTTATTTAATTTTCCTCTTTATCCCAAATTTTGGGGATTTTTTTCATATCCCTATTTTTTGGTATATTATATCTTATTGTTTTTATTAAATTTAGTAACATTAAAAATAATATAGACTGTTACATATTTCACCAAATATTTGTGAAATAGTTCAAAATAATTTTCAAACAAACCAATACTACGTGAATATTCAACCATATTAATAGTAAAGACCGATTAAATTTAAATTTTAAATAGAATCTCAAATGTATAATCACCACTTTCAGGTATGTCTTTTGAACGCAATACAAGAATTACGTCACCAAATACTGAGCCTTTGTATTAAATTACAGGTTTTGAAACACGGCTTAGTTTCCAATATTAAGCTTTTGTAAATCATATTTTCTTTCTTTAAATTTCAGATTTTTGTTTTTCACATTTTTAGAATCTCATTTATTACATGAATTATCACGTATAATGAAATTCAGTCCCGCTCTTTCAACGCTCTTTTTACTTTGATTTTTTATTCAAAATACCGACTACCTCATTTTAAAATATCTGCATTCTTCTTTAGAAAGTTCTATAAATAAAAAAGCCCCAAGTTATGGGGCTTTTTAAAAAATTTAACTTACTCACTGACTGGATAAAGCAATCCTTGATCGACTCGAAAGATTTGACCTGATCCAAAGTCAATCTGCTGCAACTCTCCTTTTAATTTTGGGAAGCCAGCAATTTTTTCCAATTGTGGTGAGCGTTGAAAATTCTTCGTTTTAGGATTGTACATCCAATAAATAAATCGCTTATCTTCTATTTTTCGACCATCAGAGGTATCTGATAGTACAACATCATAGTATCCATCAAAGTTTACATCTAAGAATCCCATACTATTACCAAAGGCATTAAAGCCTTGTAATGACTGTAGTACTTTGCCATTTGATTTATTAATCACATCTACGCGTTTTAGAGACTTCCCATAAGGTTGGTCTGCGGATTGCACCCCATAAAACTTAAACAGCAGGATAGGTTTATCTACAGCTTTAAACGCAGGCTCAAACTGTAGATAACTTGTAGATGGTGGTGCCGTTTGTTCCGTCAGTTCAGCTTTAAACGAGCCTGTATTTGCATTCAATGTTCCTGCTAATCGATAAGCTGTTGCAGCACTTTGTTCAGTCCCAACATTGACTGAATTCAGATCTATAAAATCTGCTTTTTGAGTCCCTTTAAAGTTAATTTGTTTGGGCTCTTGCAGATCAGTCAAAGTCCCGTGCGGATTCCATATACCAGCATACAAATCTAAGAAATAGCGTCCTTCAGTCGAGCGAAGCATCCGCTGCATGGATATCCGAACATCAGGTAAAGGCTTTAACTCAGGCAGTGTTATATCTGCCTCTTGTGCAAAACTCACCACTGGTAGACAAAGAGCGAGTAAAAGAGAGATTTTTGATATTTTCATTGCAATTACACACTCCATACAGCATGAATAATGCCTACTCTATCACAACCTAAATTCAACACAGATGACACAAATATAGGAGTTTTGAAACCACCTACAACTCAAATCATCAGATTAAATTGAATACATAGATCTTTCAGCAATTCAAACTGATCTACCTTATGATCAATTACTGGCTTCACAAGCTCTTGCTTTCTTCTAAGATCAATATATGCATTTTTCCCAACATATACTTCAATAAAGGCTTCTTCAGGCAATTTTAACGTATAAATTGGACGCGTTTGCAATTGGACTCTTTGCCAAAGTTGGTCATTGATATATGCATGTGTTTTTGTAGAAAAGTGATACCCGAATTGAGCATCGCTAATATTTTTTACAATACGTACTTCCTCTTTGTATGCCCATTCCTGCATTTTATAAAGCAAACCATGCTTTATTAAAACTTCTTCATTATCCCAATTTAAAATATTTGAATTTCCTACAGACATTAATTTTTCAACACTTGCCACATTGGCCTGCTTCGGCGCTGTTTTTAAATATCTCAACTCTCCTTTTGTTGAAGGAATAATAAATTGATCACCATCTTCAAAACCTGCTTTGCATGTGTCAATTCCGATCACAACACCTTTGTAACTATCCCCATAATGTGACCACATGAGTGGATTTAAAGCGGTTCTAGTCAAACTTAAAATCACATACTTTCTAGAAAACTGATTACGGAATGCCCCTATTGCTACGGATGTCGGTACATCCAAATCATAAAAACCAAAACCAGTGCATTCAAATGGGTCGTTAAAATCTTCTAAATGTGAAAAACCTAGAGATTTTGTTTTCAAAATCGTTAAAGCAGCTTCAAAACTCACATATTTATATAAAATCATTATTCTAACCCACGCTAATATTGGGTTCCTTGTATCATAAAACTCAAAAGATAATTAAATAAATTCTTTTCTTTGCTTACGATTTTGTTCGATTGGATCCAAAGTATGAACGAGTACAAAACATTGTTTTGTACGAAGTACAACGAGGCAGCACACTGTTCTGAGTGACGCGTAAGGAATGAGAGCACTACTTTTCTATTTTTAAGGCACGTAACTTTAGATATTAAAAAACCCACTCAAAATGAGTGGGTCTTCGTATTCAAATCAATTGATTCAAGAAATTAGTTTTTCTCTTTATCAACGATTTTGTTCGCTTGGATCCAAGGCATCATCGCACGTAACTTGTTACCAGTTACTTCGATACCATGCGCCGCGTTTTGACGACGACGAGCAGTCATAGAAGGATAGTTCAACGCACCTTCTTGGATGAACATCTTCGCGTATTCGCCAGATTGAATACGTTTAAGCGCATTACGCATAGCTTCACGAGACTGTTCGTTGATTACTTCAACACCAGTTACGTATTCGCCATATTCAGCATTGTTTGATACTGAGTAGTTCATGTCCGCGATACCGCCTTCGAACATTAAGTCAACGATCAATTTAAGTTCGTGTAGACATTCGAAGTAAGCCATTTCTGGTGCATAACCAGCTTCAACAAGAGTTTCGAAGCCCATTTTAACCAATTCAACAGCACCACCACAAAGAACTGCTTGCTCACCGAAAAGGTCAGTTTCAGTTTCTTCACGGAATGAAGTTTCGATAATACCAGTACGGCCACCACCAACACCTGAAGCGTAAGAAAGCGCAACGTTACGTGCATTACCAGAAGCATCTTGGTGAACAGCGATAAGATCAGGTACACCTGAACCACGTTGGAATTCTGAACGTACAGTATGACCAGGCGCTTTTGGAGCAACCATGATTACGTCAAGGTCAGCACGTGGAACAACTTGGTTATAAAGAACAGAGAAACCATGAGCAAATGCTAGCGTTGCACCTTGCTTGATGTTTGGCTCAATTACGTCACGGTATAGTTGTGATTGGAACTCATCTGGAGTCAAAATCATAACTAAGTCAGCTTGAGCTACAGCAGCAGGAACTTCTGAAACTTTAAGACCAGCATTTTCAGCTTTTTTCCAAGAAGTAGAACCAGCGCGTAGACCTACAGTTACGTCAACGCCTGAATCTTTAAGGTTAAGCGCATGAGCATGGCCTTGTGAACCATAACCAATGATTGCTACTTTTTTGCCTTGGATGATAGATAAGTCTGTGTCTTTATCGTAAAAAATTTGCATTGCTGTCTCCGCTAAAATGCTTTCGTTTCCTTTAACTTGATACCGTGATTCTGTTTGATTATTCACGTTTCAAGTACCTCACCCATAGGAGTGAGGTGAATATATAAAATTAGATAGTTAAAACTTTTTCGCCACGTGCGATACCTGAAACACCTGAACGTACAACTTCTAGAATTGTATTTTCAGCTAAGGCATCAATAAAACCATCTATCTTTTCAGTTGTACCTGCGATTTGAATGGTATATGTCGTTGGTGTTACGTCTACGATTTGTCCACGGAAAATATCCGCAGTACGTTTAATTTCTGCGCGCGCTGAACCAAGTGCTTTGACTTTAATTAACATCAATTCACGTTCAATATGAGCACCTTCAGACAAATCAACAACTTTAACAACTTCGACAAGCTTGTTGAGTTGTTTGGTGATTTGTTCAATTTTATGCTCATCGCCATACGTGGTTAAAGTCAAACGCGAAAGCGTCGGATCTTCTGTTGGCGCTACGTTTAATGTCTCAATGTTATAACCACGCTGAGAGAATAAACCTACCAAACGTGAAAGCGCACCTGCTTCGTTTTCTACAAGTACAGAGATAATATGTCTCATTGTGTGCGCTCTCCTTTGCCTAACCACATATCTTTCATTGACTGGCCAGCAACCAACATTGGATATACATGCTCTGAACGGTCAACCATCACGTTAATAAACACGCACTTGTCATTGATCGCCATCGCTTCAGCAAGCTTCGACTCGAGTTCATCTGCATGGTCAATTTGAATACCTACATGACCATACGCCTCCATTAATTTAGGGAAGTCTGGAAGTGACTCAACATACGAGCTTGAGTGACGACCTTCGTAGTTCATGTCTTGCCATTGCTTAACCATACCTAATGCACGGTTATTCAAGCATAGAATTTTTACATTCAAGCCATATTGCTTACATGTAGATAGTTCTTGGATACACATCTGAATGGATGCTTCGCCAGTAATACACACTACTTGTTGATCTGGGAAGGCAAGTTTAGCTGCCATAGCATATGGCAAACCTACACCCATGGTTCCTAGACCACCTGAGTTGATCCATTGACGTGGACGTGTGTATTTGTAGTAAAGCGCACCAAACATTTGGTGTTGACCAACGTCTGAAGTAATGATGGCTTGACTATTGGTAATTTTATCCAATGCTTCAACAACTTGCTGTGGCTTCATCGAACCATCAGTTGGTTTGTCATAGTTCAAACCATGAACTTGGCGCCATTCATTGATTTGTTTCCACCAAGCCCCGATATCTTCAGGATTTGGTTTAGACACATTCAATTGCTTTAATTGAGCCAACATTTCAGTCAATACAGGCTCTACTGCACCCACAATTGGGATGTGCGCCATAATTGTTTTTGAAATCGTTGCTGGGTCAATATCAATATGAATGACTTTCGCATTTGGACAGAATTTCGCTGGGTTATTGGTTACACGGTCATCGAAGCGCGCACCTACACACAGAATCACATCTGCATTGTGCATCGTCATATTGGCTTCATAAGTACCATGCATACCCAACATACCAATGAATTGTTCATCATTGCCCGGATACGCACCAAGACCCATTAAGGTACTGGTTACTGGATAACCCAATAAATGTGCAAGTTCTGTCAACTGTGCAGAAGCGTTGCCTTGAACCACACCACCGCCTGAATAAATAATTGGGCGTTTAGCATGAATCAATTCATCAATTGCTTTACGAATTTGACCAGAGTGACCACGATGCGGCGGTTGATACGAACGCATTTTCACTTTTTCAGGATATTCGTAAGCAAATTTCTCTGCAGGATTCGTCGCATCCTTTGGAATATCAACAACAACAGGACCGGGACGGCCACTTGAAGCGATATAAAATGCCTTCTTAATAATCGAAGGGATTTCGCTTGCATGACGTACTTGGAAGCTGTGTTTTACGATTGGGCGCGAAATACCGACCATATCCGTTTCTTGGAACGCATCCTCACCGATAAGATGGCTTGCAACCTGACCTGACAAAATCACCATTGGGATTGAGTCCATATAGGCAGTTGCAATTGGAGTTACGGTATTTGTTGCACCAGGACCAGATGTCACCAATACGACACCTGTTTTACCTGTGACACGTGAGTAAGCATCAGCCATATGACCAGCAGCTTGCTCGTGGCGCACTAGGTAATGATTGATTTTTTCTTGTTGAAATAGCGCATCATAAATATGCAGTACTGCGCCGCCTGGGTATCCAAAAACATGTTCAACGCCTTCGTCCGCTAAAGCGCGAACAAGCATTTCACCACCAGATAAAAGTTCCAACGTGATTCACCCTAATCTTTTTTCACGCACAAATGGAGGGCATTTGTCGTGGTTAATTCATTAACTGTGTGCTCTGTTATAGCACACAAATTTCATAGTTTTCATAGCAATAAGAAAAAAATCTGACCTGCTTGCTGTTTGAGCAATATGGGGTCTAAAACATGTTGGGATAAACATATTTTGTTGGCTTTGTTCAACCTCTCGGCTAGAGAAGAAGTCCATTGCTAAAATGCACTCATTCGAAGGGTGATCGATCTAAGGCATATAAAACTAAAGACAGCATTTTTGTAGTTTCAACCATTAAAGTCAAGTTTAAAAATGGGCTTTTTTCTGATTACTTACAGACCGTTTGTTTTTTAAGCACACTCCCGTTCTTTGCATTCTTTGTAGTTTGTTTATTTATAACCAGTTAGCATGTATTTAATAAAATACTTTTATAAATCTAATAAATAAATTAAATGAATTGCTGTGGGTTTTTAATTCAATTGCCTCACTTTCAACTTAAGGCATGGATTAAATGATAAAAATACAATATTTTGATTGCTTATTAATTCCACAATTCATCATTCACAAAGTTATTCATCCCAAACGATGCCCCTTTTATCCTTTGTGCTAAAAAATGCATAGATTCTACTGTCAAAAAAGCGCAAAATTTTCAGCATAATTTTGCATGATCACTATAACTTTGGGACTGAATTTATGATGAAGACGACGATTGCTCGCACTGCCTGTATTTTATCTAGCATGGCATTTTGCCTGACCAGTTTGGACCTTTCAGCGAAAGAATATTACAAGTGGGTGGATGCAAAAGGTTCAACGCATTACACCACCACGCCACCGCCAAAAAATGCGCAGCGTAAAGGTAAAGTGAATACCTATGGTGCAACAACGACTACGCAATCAACTCCAGCAAAAAACCAAGAAGAGGTTTCACGTGAAGCCGAACAGTCGAATGAACAAAATGAGCAACTAGCGGAACAACAACGCAAAGCCAATGCAGCGCTCCGCCAAGGTCAAGCCGCAGCCTCCGCACCACAATAATTTACGCCAAAGCCTTCAATTTTGACTTAAATTATTTACATCTACACAGCATCGCAAAATTCACTCTAGGCGTATTTTGCGCTATGCTGTAGCACAAACTTTTTAACCGTTATTTCTATTTACGTTTATGACTACTCACATTGACCCTGAATATCAAGCCAGTGCGATTGAACCTACAGTCCAACAAGACTGGGAAAATCGCAAAGCCTTTAAAGTTGCCGACCAAGTAGAAGGACCACGTCGTTATATCCTCTCTATGTTCCCTTATCCAAGTGGCAAACTGCATATGGGTCATGTGCGTAACTATACGATTGGTGACGTGATCAGCCGTTTCCACCGCTTACAAGGTGAAACTGTGCTACAACCCATGGGTTGGGATGCTTTCGGCCTACCTGCTGAAAATGCGGCGATTGCCCATCAAGTCGCTCCTGCAAAATGGACTTTTGAAAACATTGATTACATGCGTAATCAGCTTAAAAAGTTAGGTCTTTCTGTAGATTGGGATCGTGAATTTGCAACTTGCACACCTGAATACTATCGCTGGGAACAATGGTTATTCGTACAGCTTTATAAAAAAGGTTTAATTTACCGTAAGCTTTCAACAGTGAACTGGGACCCAGTAGACCAAACTGTTTTAGCAAACGAACAAGTTGAAAATGGTCGTGGCTGGCGTTCTGGTGCATTGGTCGAAAAACGTGATATTCCAATGTACTACTTCCGCATCACTGACTATGCGCAAGAATTACTTGACGATTTAGAAAAATTAAAAGACGGCTGGCCACAGCAAGTTTTAACCATGCAACGTAACTGGATTGGTCGCTCACAGGGTATGGAAATTACCTTCCCTTCAGCGAATCCAGACGTTTATGCAGATGGTTTAACTGTATTTACCACTCGTGCTGACACACTCATGGGTGTGACTTATGTTGCGGTTGCAGCAGAACATCCGATGGCACTTAAAGCTGCGGAAAGCAATCCTGAGCTTGCTGCATTTATCGAAGAGTGCCGTATGGGTTCTGTTGCAGAAGCTGATCTTGCGACTGCTGAAAAGAAAGGCATGGCAACTGGTCTTTCTGTGAAGCACCCAGTTACAGGTGAAGAAGTTCCTGTTTGGATCGCAAACTACGTCTTGATGTCTTACGGCTCAGGTGCGGTGATGGCAGTGCCTTCACACGATGAACGTGACTTCGAATTTGCCAACAAATATGGCTTAACCATCAAGCAAGTGATTGATGCCAAAGGTGCAGACGATGCAGACTTTGACGCAACCACTTGGCAAGAATGGTACGGTTCTAAAGAAGGCAAACTGGTGAATTCAGGCGAATTTGACGGTTTAGATTTCCAAGGCGCATTCGATGCATTCCTTGCAAAACTTGAGCCTCAAAAGCTTGCAAATGTAAAAGTTCAATTCCGTTTACGTGACTGGGGTGTTTCTCGTCAGCGTTATTGGGGTTGTCCAATTCCTATGATCAACTGTGAAAAATGTGGTCAGGTTCCAGTACCTGAAGAACAGCTTCCAGTTGTATTGCCAACGGACGTGGTTCCAGACGGTTCAGGCAATCCACTCAACAAAATGCCTGAGTTCTATGAAACCACTTGCCCATGCTGTGGTGGCGATGCTCGTCGTGAAACAGATACGCTAGATACCTTTGTAGAATCGTCTTGGTACTATGCGCGTTACGCATCTCCAGACTTTACGGATGGCATGGTGAAACCTGAAGCGGGTCAAACTTGGCTTCCTGTGAACCAATACATCGGTGGTGTTGAACATGCGATTCTGCACTTACTCTATGCACGCTTCTTCCACAAATTGATGCGTGATGAAGGTGTGGTACAAGGTAACGAGCCATTCACCAACTTGCTTACTCAAGGTATGGTGCTTGCGGATACCTACTACCGTGAAGCTGATTCAGGTAAGAAGACTTGGTTTAACCCTGCTGACATCGAACTTGAAAAAGACGAAAAAGGTCGTATCACTTCTGCTAAATATAAAGAAGATGGTCAGGACGTTATCGTTGGTGGTCAAGAGAAAATGTCGAAATCGAAAAATAACGGTATCGACCCGCAAGCGATTATTGATCAATACGGCGCAGATACTGCGCGTGTGTTCATGATGTTTGCTGCGCCACCAGATCAATCACTAGAATGGTCTGACGCAGGTGTTGAAGGTGCAAACCGTTTCTTAAAACGTGTATGGCGCCTAGCATCTGGTTTCCTTGAACAAGGGAACTCTGCTGCAAACATCGAGAAAGCGACACTATCTACCGCTGCACAAGACTTGCGTCGTAAAACACACGAAACCATTCAAAAAGTGGGTGATGACATTGCACGTCGTCACGCCTTCAACACCGCGATTGCTGCGATGATGGAACTTTTGAATGCAAACAATAAGTTTGAAGCCAAAGATGACAATGACGTTGCCGTTGCACGTGAATCAATCATTACCCTTCTAACTTTACTTGCTCCGTTTGCACCACATTTAAGCCAAACCTTATTGGCTGAGTTTGGTATCGAATTAACATCAGCACGCTTCCCTGCGGTAGATGAATCTGCGCTGACTCGCAATACACAAACGATTGTAGTGCAAGTGAACGGTAAACTTCGTGGCAAATTAGAAGTGTCTGTCGATGCCTCTAAAGATGACATTTTGGCACAAGCAAAAGCATTACCTGAAGTTCAACAATTCTTGACTGGTCCAACCAAGAAAGAAATTGTGGTGCCGAATAAATTAGTGAATTTGGTGGTTTAATTTAATCCCCCTAAATCCCCCTTTATAAAAGGGGGACTTCCCGCTCCCAACAAAAAATCGGATCTCCTCCCTTTTTTAAAGGGAGGTCGGGAGGGATTAAAAAACAATTCCCAAACAAAGCCCGTTGCGAGTCAACGGGCTTTGACTTTACAATCCACACAGGATTTCAACATTATCCCTTCGGGAAACAGAGGACACTTTATGCACTTGGTTCAACGTGTTGCTGCAATTGTATTAACTATGGGCCTGAGCGCAGGCATGGTCGGTTGTGGTTTTCATTTAAAAGGCACCAACCCTGCTGCTGTACCTGTAGCCTATTCCAATATGCGATTGGCACTTCCTGAAGATACGGATGACTTACATGAAAAGTTAGCGATTTATTTAGGTTCTGCGGGCGTGCAATTGAGCAATAATCAAAATGCCTATGTCTTACATGTGTTGGATTACACTCCACGACGTTTAGAACTCAATGGTAAATTGGTTGAGACTTTATTGCGTTTGAATGTGACATTCCAAATCGAAGATGCTCAAGGTAACCCTGTGACTGAACCACGTACATTGATGGCAACACGTAGCTACCAATATGACGTTGCAACCGTAAACACTGATGACCAAGAAGAAAAATATTTAAAACAAGTGATTATTGATGACATTGCACAACAGATCGTGCGCCAAATTTCATCAAACCGTTTACCAAAAGCGAACCCACTAACTGCACCAACCAAAGCTGAGTAATTTTGATTTATGAAACTTGACTATCTTCAGGCATTAAAACGTGTAGATGAAGCGCAAGGTGCCTGGGTGCTACATGGTCAAGAGCCACTACTTGAACAAAATCTCCTCGATGCATTTCGTAAGAGTTGGAACACTCGAGAAGTCGAGCGTCAACGGTATGACATTAGCTCTGCTGCTGATTGGAAAAATGTCTTTAATGCTTTAAATAGCTTGTCATTATTTTCCAGTCAATTGGCAATTGAGGCACATGGCAGCATTAAACCCGATGCCAATGGACTAAAACTGTTAAAAAGCTATTTGCAGCAAAATGAAAGTAACTTGCTGCTCGTGGTCATGCCGAAGCAAGACAGTGCGAGTTTAAAGACCAATTTTTTCCAAACCATTGATGCCAATGGAGTCAATGTTGCACTGACTGCAAACTACCCTAAAGATCGTCAGCAAATTTTGGCCGTTGAAGCACAAAAGCTCGGCATTAAACTCGCCAATGATGCTTGGCAATGGCTAGAACAGCATCATGAGCACAACTTACTGGCTGCAAAAAATAGTTTAATGCGTGTCGCAGATACTTTTCCTGAAGCAGAGATGATCCAGATAGATCATCTGTACTCTTGCTTACAAGATCAGTCACGCTATACCACTTACGATTTAAATGATGCCATGCTGCAAGGAAATTTGGCACAGTCGATAAAAATCTTTCAATACTTAATCGCTTCAGGCGAGCCGATGTCGCTGATTTTATGGAGTATCAGTAAGGAAATGCGTTTGCTGATGCAACTGTTTGAGCAGCCACAAAATGCCTTGCAAATTGGTATTTGGAAAACCAAAGTCGGGCTGTATCAACAAGCGTTACGCCGTTTAAATGCCAACGAGTTTTTGACTTGGCCTGCCCTATTACTTCGTTTAGACGCGTCAATAAAAGGTTTAGGTCATGAAAATCCTGAGCACTTGGTACAACAAGCTATTGCCAGCTTGTGTGGGCGCAGACTCTTCTAGTCTAATAAAAGCCTGTAATAACTTGCATTGCAGTATAAAAGAATAATTATCATTACTATTTGTTCAAAAAGTTCACAATTTATCCGTATTTAAATCTTATAATTCAATCATCTTTATAAACTTTTAACTGCCAATCATGCCAAAAATAAAACCAGCAAAATTGATCGTAGCCATCATCGTTGCTTTGGCAATCGCTGTCACTGCATGGCATTTCCTAAAACCTAAAGAAACTCAGCCGCAATATATTACTGCTGAAGTGAGTCGTGGTGACATTGAAAACTCTGTACTTGCAACAGGTGTACTTGAAGCAACCAAAATGGTGAGTGTTGGTGCACAGGTTTCTGGTCAGGTGAAAAAGATGTATGTGCAACTCGGTGATGAAGTTAAACAAGGTCAGCTTATTGCCCGTATTGACTCGGTACGTCAGGAAAATGATTTAAAAACTGCAGAAGCCAGCATCAAAAACCAACAAGCGCAATTGGCAGTTAAACAAGCAAATCTTGCAAAAGTCCAAGCTGAATATAATCGTCAACAAGCAATGTACGCTCAAGACGCGACTAGTCGTGCAGAACTTGAATCTGCGCTAGCAAGTTATAAAACTGCACAAGCTGATATTGCAGCCATTAATGCACAAATCGAACAATCACGTTTAACTTTAGCGACTGCAAAAGAAGACTTAGGCTATACACAAATTGTTGCACCTATGGATGGAACCATCGTGGCGATTGTGACTGAAGAAGGCCAAACCGTAAATGCCAACCAAAGTGCGCCGACCATTGTGAAATTAGCAAAGCTCGACACCATGACCATTAAAGCTGAAATTTCTGAAGCCGATGTGATGAAAGTCCAAGAAGGTCAAAACGTTTATTTTACAACCTTGGGCGACAGTGAAACAAAACACTATGCTACCCTGCGCCAAGTTGAGCCTGCGCCAAACTCAATTAACACCGAAAGTAACAACAACACCTCTTCGTCTTCAAGTACTGCGGTTTACTACAATGCGTTATTTGATGTCCCAAATGAAGACGGTAAATTGCGTATCGATATGACTGCTCAGGTGTATATCATTTTAGATGAAGCCAAGAATGTCTTGACTGTACCTTCCGCAGCCGTTCAAACCTCGAACCGTCCACAACGTAGCCGTAATAATGCATCTGCAAATGGTCAATCTGCTGATAAAAATGCCAGCGCAGAAGCTAGATCGAACAAAGACAATCCAAATCGCCCTAAACGTTTAGAACTGACTGAAGCTGAAAAAGCATTGGTCAAACAAGGCAAAGCGAGCGTTGCTATGGTGCGTGTATTGCAAGCGGATGGTTCTGCGCAACCACAACCGGTATTACTTGGTTTAAATAACCGTGTGACCGCACAAGTGATCCGTGGCTTAAAACAAGGTGACAAAGTCGTGATTGCCGACGGTTCAGATACCTCTAATGATTCGGCGAAACGCAGCAACCGTGGTGGTGCTGGCGGCCCAATGAGAATGTAATCATGAGTCAACATCAAACACCTCTACTCGAGGTCAAGAATCTGACGCGTGAATTCCCTGCCGGTGAAAGCACAGTCCAAATTCTAAAAGGGGTTAATCTTGAGATTTACCCAGGTGAACTGGTAGCAATTGTAGGTCAGTCCGGTTCTGGTAAATCTACCCTCATGAACATTTTGGGGTGTTTAGATAAACCAACCAATGGCAGCTACAAAGTCAAAGGGCGTGAAACTCGTGAACTTGAACCAGATGAACTGGCACAGTTACGCCGTGAATATTTTGGCTTTATTTTCCAGCGTTATCACTTACTCGGTGATTTGAATGCTGCAGGTAACGTCGAAGTTCCCGCAATCTATGCCGGTGCAGATGCAACCGAACGCAATGCACGTGCCAAGCAACTACTAACCGATCTTGGACTGGGTGAAAAAACCCAAAACCGTCCGAGCCAACTCTCGGGTGGTCAGCAACAACGTGTGTCGATTGCGCGTGCTCTCATGAATGGTGGCGATGTTATTCTTGCCGATGAACCGACCGGTGCATTAGATAAGAATAGTGGTATTGAAGTGATGCGGATTTTGCGCGAACTCAATGCCAAAGGTCATACCATTATTTTGGTCACGCACGACCATAATGTTGCAAAAAATGCGACGCGTATTATTGAAATTTCTGACGGTAATATCATTTCAGATCAGCCCAATGTGCCTGAAACAGATGATGAACCTTTAGAAAAGCAACAACTCATTCCAAATACCCAGAAGAAAACCTCGAGCTGGCGCTCAGCCGTTGACCGCCTTGGTGAAGCATTCCGTATGGCGATTCTAGCCATGAATGCTCACCGTATGCGGACTTTTCTTACCATGCTTGGGATTATTATCGGTATTGCCTCGGTGGTATCCGTTGTGGCCTTGGGTAATGGTTCACAAAAGCAGATTTTAGAAAATATCAGCAGCTTGGGGACCAATACCATTACGGTGTATCAAGGTCGAGGCTTTGGTGATAATTCTAGATCATCCCAAGTAAAAACACTGGTTCCAGCCGATGCGACGGCCCTTGCGGAACAACCTTATGTCGATGGCGTTAGTCCTTCAGTCAACTCGAATGTCACAGCACGATTTAAAGATACCGAAGCATCTGCAACGGTCAATGGTGTCAGCGAAGACTTCTTTTATGTCAGAGGCATGAATTTCGCCGCTGGGCAGCCCTTTGACAAAGAAAGTGTGACTGAACAAGCTCAAGATGTGGTGATTGATAACAACACCAAAAACACCTTCTTTGCTGATGGCACCAACCCTGTGGGTCAAGTGATTTTATTAGGCAGTGTGCCGAGTCGTATCATTGGCGTGATCGAAGAACAGAAAAGCATGATGGGTAATTCAGACAGTCTGAATGTGTATTTGCCCTACTCGACCGTGATGAGTCGAATGCTCGGCCAGTCCAATGTGCGAAGCATTATTGTCCGTATTAAAGATGAATATCCAAGTGCCGCGGCTGAAAATGCCATTTTGAATCTATTGGTTCAGCGTCATGGAGCGCAAGATGTTTTTACCCAAAACGCTGACAGTATTCGTGAAACTATTCAGAAAACCACACAAACGATGACCTTGTTAGTTTCTGCAATTGCGGTGATTTCATTGATCGTCGGTGGTATCGGGGTCATGAACATTATGTTGGTTTCTGTGACTGAGCGTACTCAAGAAATTGGTGTACGTATGGCCGTGGGTGCCCGTCAAAGTGATATTTTACAGCAGTTCCTGATTGAGGCGGTGTTGGTGTGTATCTTAGGCGGTGTGCTTGGGGTTTTATTATCTTTAGGTATTGGACAATTGATTAGTCATTTTGCCGGTGGAACATTCCAAATGGCCTATTCAACAACGTCTATCGTTGCTGCATTTGTCTGCTCAAGTATGATTGGTATTGTGTTTGGCTTTATTCCTGCACGTAATGCCGCACAGCTGAACCCTGTCGATGCGCTTTCTCGCGAATAAGGAAATAATGATGCAAATGACCTTAACTAAACTTGCAAGTGCCTTCATTCTCGGAAGTAGCTTAGTTGGCTGTGCCGCTGTGGTTAAGACGCCGTATGAAGCTCCTGCAACACAAATCCCGACGCAATTTCAAAATGCGAAAGCCATGAGTCAGCAAGTTCATGCAGATACTTATGCTGACCAATGGTGGACATTGTTTAATGATGCTCAATTAAACCAGTTGGTGAATCAAGTTTTAGCTGCCAATACAGACCTCGCTGTTGCAGGTATTAATTTACAGCAAGCTCGACTACAAGCAGGTTTGGCTGAAAATAAACAAGGGCCACGCGTGAGTTCAAGTGTTTCAACTGGACATAACTTTGACCTTAACTCAGGTGATGACTCATCAAAAGGTGTATCACTCAGTGGTGGCGTCAGTTATGAAGTAGATTTATTTGGTCGTTTGGCTAGCCAGACTGAGGCCGCAAAATGGGAAGCTTTAGCGACTGAACAGGACCTGCAAGCCACTGCCCAAAGCTTGATTGCAACAACAGCAAACCTATATTGGCAACTTGGCTATTTAAATGAGCGCTACAGTATTGCGCAGCAAAATTTGGCCAGTACGCAAAAAACCTATGACTTGGTCAAGGTGCAATATAAAACCGGCGCCGTTTCAGGTTTAGATCTAACACAAGCAGAACAGTCGGTCCAAAGTCAAAAAGCGACCTTAAGCCAAATTGACCAACAAAAAGTGGAAACACGTACTGCATTGGCTGTGTTATTGCATCAACCTGTGCAACAACTGAATATTTCAGAGCCGCAGCGTTTACCTCGAATTGCATTACCGACGATTGCAGCAGGTTTACCTGCCGAGTTGTTGTCTCGCCGTCCAGATTTACAAGCGAGCGAATTAAGATTACGTAAAGCTTTGGCAAATAAAGATGCAACGAAAGCGAGTTACTATCCTTCGATTAGTTTGACTGGCAGTTTAGGATCGAGCAGTACCTCTTTGAGTAATTTATTACAAAACCCCGCTTTGGCTTTGGGTGCAAGTTTGAGTTTACCTTTCTTGCAATATAACGATATGAAGAAAGACCTTGCGATTAGTGGCTTAGATTATGAAAAATCTATTATTCAATATCGTCAGACCTTGTATCAGGCTTTTGCCGATGTGGAAAATGCGCTATCCAATCGTACTGAGTTAAGTCAACAAGTTGCATTACAAGAACGTAATTTACAGCTTGCAGAAAAGACCGAGCGTTTGACTGAAGTGCGTTATCGTCATGGTGCGATTGCCTTAAAAAACTTGCTTGATGCACAGGAGACCACGCGTAATGCACGACTGTCTTTGGTTCAAACTAAGCAGAGTCAATACAATGCTTATGTGACCTTGATGCAAGCTTTAGGTGGTAGTCCGATTAAGCAATTGCCTTAAGTCCTATATGTAAAAAAAGCCCTGAGGGGCTTTTTGTTCAAAACCATTTCCAAAAAGCTAAATAATAGGTCTCTTTCATAAAGCATTATTTAACCAACAGATAGTTATAAATTCCAACAAGTAAATTAAACCTCAAACCTGATCTTTTACCTCTATTTCTGTAGCAGTCAGAAAAGACTCTAAATGTCTTTAATCTTCTTAATACATACTCAATTCTGATTCTTATTATATAAAGTCTCATAAGAAGTTAACTCCATTTGATGTTTAAATAGCTCAAAATTAAGTATAAAAATTATGATTTAATGACACGACCATAAGTGTCTAACTGATAGGTCGTAGATGCATCGACAATGTACGGGTCATCTTGCTCGACCTGACATTCATGCTCCACACACTGAGGCCATTTCGGTTGTTTATCCAAAGTAATAAATTTATTTCGGCAGAAACCTAATATTTTAATCATTGCTCGTGAGTAGAATGATCGAATTTCACTCTGATAATCTAAAGCAACAATCTGTTTACTTTGTTCTAAGGATTCTGGTTGATTTTCGATATCTAAACAGTAACTAAGTTTATTTTTTGGAAGTCGACCAATAATATCTGATGCATTTTTATTGTAGTAAAGATTCATAGGACCACTTGTCATGTAAGTTTTTATAAACTCCCAAATTTCAAGAGTTTCGTCTTTTTTTGTTTTACTCAATGCGAAAGCAAACGTATATTGGATTATCTCATTTTCATCTTTTATAAAAGCTTTAATCTCCCAGAAAAACCCCTCATATCCCCCCAACCTACGATTTAAAATAAAATCCATTTTATCCCAATGCCCTTCAAATACTTCTCCACTCACATCATAGACATAGACTTTTTTTATTTTTTCTATTAAATCGAATTGGATAATAGTTAAAACCTTCAATTTCATACTTTTTAAAATTATTAAAAACTTTATAAAAAATAAATAAAATACTACCCATTAATATGTGAAGCGGAGAAAAAACTATTAGATATCCAAAAAAATTTTCTCCATCTTTAATAACTATAGAATAAAATAAAAATAACGAAAAAATAAATATAATTGGAATTACAGTTATAGCGCCAAATAAAAAATTAAGATAAGCATTACCTTTTAAAAAAAAACTACCGTTAACACATTCTAAATAAGTTGAATTCATTTTAATGAAATTAAACCCATGGTTTTTATAATCATCCCCCCAAAAACTCTTTGAAAGTCGTAATTCTTTTTCTTGTTGAGTTAACAATCTACGATTTTTATAATGTGGATATTGTAAAGTACCATTTAGCATTAATGACTTCCTTCAATATTATTTGGTGAAATTCAGATTCCAGTTTTTTTGTTGCTCGTCAAAGCTTTCAAAAGGTGTATATCTTTGGAGCCCCAAAAAAAGAAGATTGAGAACATAGCAAAGATCTACGTAACCAGATTTGCATATCATTTTCCTTAATAGATAGACCTACAATCGAAAGACCTATACCTAGAGCCAATAATCCCCACCCTAAAACTGGAAGTACTCCCATGATCCAAAGAGAACCAATTAACACTCCTCCACTTACCATTGTAATTGCACCATCTAATCTTTTACCACTTGAGATATCATTCCCGCCATTCCATACATCCCAGCCTGCTGTTAAAAAACCAATCCCTATAGCAAAACGCTTAATAAAGTTTTTAGATAATGTAAATGCTTTAAGATTTTTTGTAGCCAGTCTAAATTTAATATTACTATTTAATGATGAAGTCTCCATACTGCGTAATCTTGATATACTCTGATCTGTAGACAGTAAACATTTACGAATCCATTTTTGGGTATCATTATCTTGCTTGGGCAAAATATGTAATTAAAGATAAAATAGACTTTTTCATTTCTTATCAGAATAATCCTCAGGATAAGGATCATCTTTAATAACTTTTCGCTAATCATAAATAGATTCTAAAATTAATTTCTCTGATGTATCTTCATGTCGTGCAATTAATAGATATATTTCTTGAGAGTTTTTAAAGCCATACAAGTCAAAAATTTGTTCTGAGTTTTCACTGAGATATATTAACGAAGCTGCGGAACTCTTAATAATATACATAAATAAAAAATAAAAAGTAAAAATCGCAGAAAAGAATATTAAAAAATTTACTAGATCAAAATTTTGAGGGAGTACAATGGCTTTGTTGCACAATCCTATCTGTAAAGGCTTTTTCAGCGATATAATTTTCAAATGAAGAAACCTACACACAAAATCTACCGCACAACCAATTGGCCCGCATATAACCGAGCACTCATGAGTCGCGGAAATATTGCCCTTTCGTTTGATCCTGCTACGCAATGGTATGCGCCATCAAAAGGCAAACAAGGGCGAAATCAAACCTACTCCGACGCAGCCATCCAATGCTGCTTAATAATTAAATCCTTATTTCGTCTGTCTTTACGTATGGTTACTGGCTTTGTGCAAAGTCTGATTAAACTTTGCGGATTAAATTGGATAGCTCCAGATTACACCACGCTTTGTAGAAGACAAAAGCATATTGATATTGTAATCAGCTACCAAAAAAGTAGCGATGGGCTGCATCTACTCATAGACTCTACAGGCATGAAGTTTCTAGGTGAGGGCGAATGGAAACGCAAGAAACATGGACCTGAATATCGTCGCCAATGGCGTAAACCTCATATTGGTATAGATGCTAAAACCCTACAAATACGAGCAGTTCAGCTTACAACCAATAATGTCAGTGATTCACAGGTGCTTGGTGATTTACTTAATCAGATTCCACAAGATGAGCGGATTGACTCTGTTTATACTGATGGAGCTTATGACACCAAGCCATGCCGTCAGGTCATTGCATATCGGCAAGGGCATGCGGTGATTCCACCTAGAAAAAATGCGAAACTATGGAAAGATACAAAGAGTAGCTCGCTAGAGCGAAATAAATTACTTCAAACGGTTAATCTTGCGAAGCAGTGCTTCTCAGGCAGGACACTATGGAAAAAATGGTCAGGCTATCATCGGCGAAGTTTGGTTGAAACTAAGATGCATTGCATCAAATTATTAGGAGATAAACTCTGTGCAAGGAGTTTTGATAGCCAAGTGAATGAGATTCATACACGTGTAGCAGTCCTTAACAGATTTACGGAATTAGATCGGCAACTTACCCAAGTTACGCCTTAAATTTGGCTCAATTAGGGGCGCTTTGCATTTAAAATCTTTGTGCAACAAAGCCCTATAGTTTTGTAAATTAAAATTATAAAAGACATTTAGCCAACAAAAGTTTGCTTAGATAATTAATATATAAAATTTTGGGGCTTTAATAGATAAGGTTTGAATTCCAGTCCAAACTCGCAAAGTTTTCAACTGTTGACTTGGACTTCCATAATTAAATTTAAACTTACATTCCTTTAGAAACAAGGGAAAAAATTCTTTAGGAATATCATTATATTTTCTCAATATTCTTTTCGCTTGTTTCCAAAAATTCCCAATTCCATTTATATGATTTTTCCCATTTTCAAAATGAGTTGAATGATTAACTCTATCATGGCAAAAACCTGCAACATCCAAGGCATTGTAGCTACGCCATTGGTCAGTATAGACAATGCTATCTAGAGTAATTTTCTTAGAATTACAGGCATTAAAGTACTAAATTTAGTATCAGGAACAACAACGGTATAAACCTTACATTACGCTTCAATAATCCAAATACAAAAAATAACTTTATCAGCGGCACCACGCCCTCGTTTACCCTTACGAGTTCCACCAAAATAGCTTTCATTTAACTCAATTTCACCATCGAATATTTCAAAGGCTTCTATCTCTAAATGATAAGCAATAATTTTACGAATTTTAGTAAACAAAAGTGCTGCTGAATTATTATGAATTTTTAATAAATCAGCAGCAGCTCTTGCAGTAACTTCTAGCACGAAAAATTCTAGTAGTTTTAATTGGATTTTCTTACCTAATTTACAGTTAGTTAGCTTTATTTTCATTGATTAACATATTGCTAATCTAGTACAACCCCAAAGTTTATTTCAAATTATTGAGCATATCTTGTGCGGGCTGATAACCATGCTCTGCAGCATATTCCAAATACACCTTAGATCGAACAATATCTTTTGGCACACCTAAACCATTTAAGTATATAAATCCTAAGTTTGATGCTGAAACAATTTTTATATCATTGCTCCCAACTTTAAATAAAACTAAATTAACATTTAATGCTTGATGGTAATCCTTTTCACAATAATTTCCTTTTAAATATTCAGCACCCAAATTAATTCCAGCTGGCAAGTAACCATTTTCAAATGATTTTTTATATAATTTACAAACTTCAGGATTTTTTTCACTTTTATGCTTCAACACTCTAGCCTTAATAAAATCTCCTGTTATTACATCATGACTTATTAGTTTATTAGCCAATTCATCTGCTTTTTCTAAATCCAAGTACTCTTCAAAACTAGGCATTTCACCGAGATATAGAGCTGCTAGATCAGCAAGAGCAAACCAATATTTATTTTCAGCTGCAATATTATTATTTTTAACAAAACTATCCACATCCCCATTCATTAAATCAATCAAAGCTATTTCAGAATAGGAAGCTGCAATATATTTTTTTGATTGATTTAATAATAGCAATGATTTTTCAATATTTTTCTCAACACCCAAACCTCTACTATATCTTGCACCCAAGTTATGCATAGCCAAGGGGCTTCCTAAATCTGAAGCAATTTTAAGATATTTAATGGATTGTTGAATATTACCATTTTTTGCGTAGTATTCGCTGAGCCACAAATTTGCTTCTGGATTTTGGTTATCTGCTGAAAACTTGATCAGTTCTAATCCAGCATCTTCATTTTTTATAAAATGTTTTCCGTAATATGTAAAATTTCCTAAAAAATAAGCATCACTTACTCTTTTTTTATTTTCTTCCAAACATTTTTTTGTTGCTGCATTGAAATTATCAAAGTTGCTATTACAATGTGGAGATAATATTTTATTAACTTCTTCTTTTAGACTTATTGGTATTTTTCCACAACCAATAATTCCATTTTCATTATATATCTCACAAGGTACTTGTATAACTTCCAATTTTTTTGATTCGGTATTAGACTTTATACATCCTCCCAAACTTCCCAATACTAGAGTCAGTGAAATCAACAATAAAATTCTCATAAAAATTCCATATAAAACAAAATATTATTTGGGTGCACTGCAAATTGTTATTTGAGGACAAAAAGATACATCAGCCCCTAAAGCAACGCCTATAGCTGGACCCGCAGTCCCAGTATAGTTATCTACACTTGCATAATCTTTTGGGCTTTTTATTCCTGTTGTTCTATTTTTCAAATCGATCCCACTCGAATCAAAATTTGTAGTACAAACTGAACCTTTAGCACCAACTAAAGCACCTGCTGCTCCATTTACACAAGTTGATGCGCTAATACCTGAACTCAACTCTGAGGTGCTTACTAACTTTTGTATACTTCCAGTGACCTCTACTGCCGCTCCAAAAGAAGGACAAATATAGGCTATTCCACATTTTTTATTTTTACCATCCGCAGTTTGAGAATCTGCTAACCCTACTGCCCCACTAAATCCACCAATTGCTTTTGTTGAAAACTCACCAATTGTGCCTGTAGTCTTTACATTTTCCTTAGCTATTTGGGTCAATGATTTTTGTGGTACTTGAGACTTTCCAGGAACATTCATTTGATTAATCCCCATCTGTCCACTATATTCTCTTCGTTTCTCTTTCCTTTTTTGTTCATCTTCTTTAACTTTTGCTGCTAATTGTTGTTGCCTGTAAGCTTCTGCATTCGCCTCTCTCTTCTCTACAGACATAAAAGAACTTTCACGTTTTATCAAATCTATAGCTCTCTTATCAGAGGCTGCCATAAGCTCAAGAGTTTTTTGAGTAAAACCATTATTATTTTTATCTTGCAACCCCATTGGATCAATCCACAGATTTGGATCACTTACATAAGCAGAATTATTCAACCCTCCAAACAACCCTATTGGGTCCTTACTCACATACCTTGCACTAAACGGCTCATAATAACGATAACGGTTATAATGTAACCCTGTTTCACTATCGTAATACTGTCCTTGGAATCTTAGATTACTTTGCTCAAGCAGGTTATCACCTGTATTTATTTCTAAAGCTGTGCCCCATGTATCCTGTTTAATTTCCCAAACACACTCACCTAACTCATTAGTCAATGTTTGTGGTGTTCCTACTTGGTCACAGTGGTAAAAGGCAACTTTTTCTAATTCAGCTTTATTTTTTCTCGTTTCATGCTTCCAAATCGGATCTTTATAAACTGAATAATCCTCATGTTGAAATTGGGCATAGTCAGGGGTTTCTAAAAGCTTGATAAACCCTGTATAGCCCGTTTGTAGTAGTGGCACAAAACTCTGTGGTTCATAGACATAATGCTTGGTGTAGTTTTCTTCTGCTTTATTAGATTGCTGTGACTCCCAAATCATCAAGTCACCATCCCAACCAAATAAAGTCAGGGTTTGCGCATTTTGGTTTTTCTTAAACAAGCGTCGTCCAAATACATCATAACCATATTCAGTCACCTGCCCCTGATGATCACTGCGAATCAATCTGTTCAGGTTATCCCACGTCAGTTTTAATGTTTTGCCTGCATGGCTAATTTCAATCACATTACCTTGCGCATCGTATTTATAATTTTTACCTTTATATTGCGATATCAAATTACTTTTCACTTGTGATGTTTGCGTGGCAACTGGGTCAATCAAATTCCCTGCTGGATCAAAAGCAAAGTTTTCTGTTTGATGTAGGCTTTGACTCAGTGTTAAACGGCCAATGGCATCATACTGATAAGTCAGCTTACCTAATCGGCTGTCATTTACTTGGGTGAGCAAATAATTTTGATCATATTGATAATGCCGTTCTGCTTGATGCTGTACACGACCTACCGTTTCTTGTTCTGGTTGAATAATTTGTGAACTCAGCAGACCGACATCATTATAATTTTTGCTCTGAATTAAACCATTTGCCAGCATGCGTACTGTTTCACGGTGCAAATCATCACGTTGGAACGCCACCATATCTTGTTTGTTAAAAGCGATTCCAAAAATATGCCCTGACCCATAGCTTAGATTGCTTTGAACTTGCCCATCGGGACGAATCGTTTTATTTAAATTCCCTAACTCATCATATTCATAACGCAATACCGCTGTCATCGGCTTTAAATTTGGCACGTTGTAATGCTGATGTTCACGTACCAATTGCCCAAGCGCATTCCGATAGAAATCATTTTGGCTTTCTTTATTTTTTGCTTTGCTCAGTTGGTTATTCAGATTATATTCAAACTCTTCGGTTTGGCTATGACGCGTTTGCACATGGGTATAAGTTTTTGATGCAATCATGCCATCAGCAAAGTAGGCAAATTGAGTAAAAACATTCGGCTGGCGAATTTGAAATAATTGACCATTTTCATTGTAGCTATAGTG